>JAOUGR010000084.1 GCA_029857655.1 Gammaproteobacteria bacterium
TGATCGTGATCTATGTCGCGTCCTGCAGGCTGCGCAAGGTTCCAGTCGACCTGCCCTGCCTGAAGGGCATGGCGTATGCGTTATGGGGTTTCATGATGTTCACGCTGCTGCTCGAGGGCGTGGAGTTTGCCAGCCTCGTCTACCGCGGCCGCGAGGGAATCGAAATCATCATGGAATACGTGAGGGGTCCGCTCCTGGTTACTTTCTTCTTCCTGCAATTTTGCGTCGGTTCACTGGTTCCGCTTACCGCGCTTTCGTACATGATCTGGCGAGGCACTACCGGCCGCGCGCTGATCGTGGGAGTCACCACGAGTGCTGCGCTCGTACTCTTTGCGGTATTGATGATGCGCTGGAACGTGGTCATCGGCGGGCAGGAGATCTCGAAGACCGGCAAAGGACTGGTTGACTATCAGCCGACTATTGGCGGCCGCGAGGGCCTGCTGGCAGCCGCCTCGCTGGTGGTCACGCCTCTGATCCTGTTGTGGCTGGCGGTCAAGCTGTTTCCGCCGTGGGAGAAACGATTGACGCCGTCGCCCACCAGCGACGCGTCATGATATTGCAGGCAGCGCCTGCCATGCGTTTTGCAGCATTTGCCGCATGGATCGTGGCGGGTGTCATCATGTCCGCCGCGCCCCAGCTAGCTGTCGGCGCCGACAACTCATTGTGCCTCGCCTGTCACGGTAACGAAGGCTTTGCGATGCCGGACGCAGACGGGCAGATGCGCTCGTTGCACGTCATCAGGGATAAATTCGAATCAAGCGTGCATGGCAAGCAGTTGTGCGTCGGCTGCCACAAGGACATCACTGAAATTCCGCATCAAAAGAACGGGCGCATCAAGGTCAGTTGCGTGCAGTGCCATAAGGACCTGTGGAAGGCCGCAAAGGAACAGAACGAGACCCGCGATTCTGAAAAGCTGGGGATGGTGGTGCAGCAGATCGACCGCTACATGAAGTCAGTTCACGCGCGGCCGAACATCGAGGACCAGTCGCGCACCAATGCAACCTGTTACAACTGCCATGACGCCCATTACGTTTATCCGCAGGGCAGCACAATCCGCGCCGAGTGGCGCCTGAATATTCCGAATGTCTGCGGCGCATGCCATGTGAAGGAACTGGCCGCGTATTCGACTTCAGTGCACGGCATGGAGGTCCTGCAGCAATCCAACCCGAAGGCGGCCATCTGCTCGGACTGTCACACCACTCACGACGTCGAAGACCCGGCCATGGATTCGACGCGGCTCATCATTACGAAGAACTGCGGAAACTGCCACGAGGCCAGCCGGAAGTCCTATGCGCAGACCTATCACGGCCAGGTCAATGCGCTGGGCTACGCCTATACGGCCAAGTGTTTCGATTGCCACGGCAACCATGAGATCCAGCGGGTCAGCGACCCGAAATCGACGGTTCATTCCGGCAATCGCCTGCAGACCTGCCGGAAGTGTCATGAGGGCGCGACCGCGGGATTTGTGACCTTCGAGCCGCACGCCACGACCCATGACTACGAGCGCTATCCCTACATGTGGATCGCGTCGAAATTCATGCTGGCCCTGATCTCGGGCGTGTTCCTTTTCTTCTGGACCCACTCGGCGCTGTGGTTCTACCGCGAATACAAGGACCGCCAGGAGCGCAAGACCAGGCCGCACGTGCAGACACAGGGACTGCCACATCTGCAAGGGAAGTATTACCGCCGGTTCGGCCTCGGCTGGCGGCTCGTCCACCTGTTCTTCGCCGTGGCGCTGATGATCCTTTCACTGACCGGGATGGCGGCCTTCTACGCCGAGACGGCCTGGGCCACGGCCGTCATGAACGCGCTCGGGGGACCGAAATCGGCGGCGATCATCCACCGTGTTTCCGCGGTCCTGATACTCGGATTGTTCGTCGGCCACATTGTTTATTTCAGCATTCATTTCGCGCCGCGATGGAGGACATTCAACTGGTTCGGCCATACCTCGCTGGTGCCCGGCCTCCAGGATGTTAAGGACATCACGGCGATGTTCCGGTGGTTCTTCGGCAGGGGTCCGCGGCCGGTCTTCGGCCGCTGGACCTACTGGGAGAGATTCGACTACTGGGCACCATTCTGGGGCCTGACGATCGTCGGCGGCAGCGGCCTCATGTTGTGGTTCAAGGAATTGACCGCTGCAGTCTGGCCCGGCTGGATTTTCAACATCGCGACCCTGGCACATGGGGAAGAGGCATTTCTCGCCATCCTGTTCCTGTTCACGGTGCATTTCTTCAACAACCACTTCAGGCCGGACAAGTTCCCGCCGCCCGATATCGTGATGTTTACGGGTGCCGTGTCGCTCGAGGAGTTCAGGCGCGAACACACGCTGGATTATGATGAACTGGTCGCCAGCGGCCAGCTTGAAAAGCATCTGGTCGACATCCCGTCACCGTCCATGACGCTTGGCTCCAGGATCCTGGGAATCGTCCTGCTCGCCTTCGGGTTGATGCTGCTGGTCCTGGTGCTGGTCGGGTTTGCCGGAAGCGTGGTGGCCGATGCGTGACGGTGCAATAATCGTCCAGGCTTCGAGGTTTCATATGAAGCATCTCATATTCGCTGCTGCTTTCTCGTTGGCGCTGATCGGCTGCGCGGACAGGGACAAGTCGGCCGCCACGCCGGCGCCCGCGCCACTGCCTGCAGCAGACGTCAATGCAGGCAAGGGTCTTGCAGAACTTCAATGCAAAGGTTGCCACGGATTGGATGGCAGGGGCACTGCGCCGGGCATTCCCCACCTGGCGGCGCAGCAAGAGCGCTATCTGATCGAGTCAATCAAGGCTTACGAAGAGGGCAAGCGCACCCATGCCGCCCTCCGGGACATGGCGGGACAGATGAGCGAGACGGACTTGCACAATGTGCTCGGGTACTACGCGAGCCTGCCGCCCGTCGCGACTGCCCTGACAGCTGCTCCGCTTTTCCTTCCCTATGAAAACGGCAAGGCGCTGGCCGCCGCCTGCACCAAGTGTCATGGCGAGGACGGCAACACGACGAAGCCTGGCGTGCCCAGTCTGGCCGGCCAGCAGTCTCATTATCTTGTCGTTGCCGTGCAGGAATATCTGAGTGGCCTGCGAAAGACGGATCCGATGCATTCCCTGTTGCGTCCCCTGAGCAAGTTGGACGCGGAAAGCGTGGCGCTGTATTTCGCGTCCCAGACCCCGGCACAGCGTGCCGCGCCTTCAGTTGGCGATCCCTCGGCGGGCGAACCACTGACCGCCGTGTGCGGTGGCTGCCATGGCTCGCACGGCGTGAGCACTGACGCGGCGACGCCGAATCTTGCGGGCCAGGATGCCCGATATCTGGTGAACTCACTCAAGGCTTACCGGAAAACCCGCCGACATGAAGGCATGGAAGCCTATGTTGGTGACCTGAGCCAGCAGGACTTCGAGAATATCGCCGCGTTTTACTCGATCCAGAAATCCAGGCCCGCTGAAAACGGACAGACAATCGTTCAGGATCTGATCGACAAATGCGACCGCTGTCATGGCGCCAGCGTGGACAATGCATCGATGTCGGTCCCACACATCAGTGGGCAGGACAAAGACTACCTGATCATGGCGCTGAGGGCGTATCGCGACGACCGCCGCGCAAGCTCGATGATGCACAACATGAGCCTGCCTTACAGCGACTCCATCATCGAGAGTGTCGCTTCCTTTTACGCCAGCCAGCCCGCAGGAAACCGCTGATTCGGGCCTTTTTTCGGGCTTATTTTGGCCGCCGGTATCGGCTTCCGGTACCTGAGGGGCGATTGATGGCTGGTGGAATCCCGCTTCAGGCGCGCAATCGCTACGAGATGTCCGCGAAACAGCTTCCCATCTCCCCGAGCTTGTCCAGGTCGAGCAGCGTGACTTCGCGACGGTCCACTGACACGAGCCCGTTTTCCTCGAAGCGCGAAAAAACCCGACTGACGGTTTCGGTGGCGAGCCGCAGGTAATTGGCGATGTCGCGCCGCGACATCGCGAGCAACAGATTGCTTTCCGAATGACCACGCGCCTTCATTCGCGACGACAGCGATACCAGAAAGCCTGCAACGCGTTCCTCTGCACTGAAGTCGCCGGCCAGCGCATGGCTTATCGCCAGCTCCTTCGAAAGCAGACGCAGCATCGAATGCTGCAGCCCGGGTACCTGGCGGCCGAGATCGGTGAGCTGGCCATAGGGCAGCTCGCAGACTGATGCGGTATTGAGCGCGACAGCATTGCATTGGTGCTTCTCGGGCCAGATGGCGTCCAGCCCGATCAACTCGCCAGGCAAATGGAAGCCAAGCACCTGCTCGCGCCCGTTGGCCTCGACCATGTAGGACTTGAAGAATCCGCCGCGCACCGCGTAAAGGACCCGCAGAGGGTCGCCGATGCGAAACAGGTGATCGCCTTCGTTCACGGGGCCGCGCGGCGCGATGAGCTGCTCGAGGCGCTGAATGTCGCTGATAGCCAGACCCATCGGCAGGCACAATTCCGCGAGTGAACAGCTGCTACAGCTGCGGCGCAACTCGTAGAGATTGAGCGGTGATGGTGTCGCGGTGCCGCTCAAGCGGAAGTCCCCAAGCCAAAGCGGCATTGTACACGGTAGGTCTGTGCGCGAAGTGACCCCTCAGACGATGCGCGAAAAACGGCGTTTACCGCCGTCGGAGTCCTGATTCAGGTAGGCGTCGAATTGCATCGCGATCGCCCGCACCAACAGCCGCCCGAGCGGCGTGACGGTGAGGCGCCCGGCGCCGACCTCGAGCAGTCCGTCTTTTTCGAGCGGCTCCAGCTTCGCGAGTTCAGCCGCGAAATGCGAGCTGAAATCGACGTTGTAGCGTTCGCCGAACTTGTGCAAATCCAGTTCTCCGCGGCACATGAGTGCGCGGATCGCGGCGCGACGGATCCGGTCCTCGGGTGTCAGGCGATAGCCGCGCCAGATCGGCAGGCGCCCGCGGTCCAGGGCTGCGGCCCAGTCGTCCAGCAAGCGCTCGTTCTGGATATACAGGTCGCATACCTGGCCGATGGCGCTCATGCCGAGCCCCACCAAATCGAGTCCGGCGCGGGTCGAGTAGCCCTGGAAATTGCGCTGCAGGCTCCCGTCGGCAAGGGCAATGGATAGCTCGTCATCGGGAAGCGCAAAGTGGTCCATGCCGATGTAGATGTAGCCTGCGGCGGTCAACTTGTCGATCGTGATGCCGAGCAGCGCAAGCTTCACCTCCGGCGGGCACAGGTCCTCGGACTTGATCTGTGTCTGTCCCTTGAAGGTCTTCGGCAGGTGCGCATAGCTGTAGGCAGCCACGCGGTCGGGTCGCGCCGCGATTACCTGATCGAGTGTGTGCGCGAATCCATCTTCCGTCTGCTTGGGAAGACCATAGATCAGGTCCACCGATATCGACTGAAACCCATGGCGCCGCGCGGCGGTCATCACAGCGAGAACATCCTCGCGCGGCTGGATCCGGTTGACCGCCTTCTGGACCTCCGGGTCGAAATCCTGGACGCCCAGGCTGATGCGGTTGAAGCCTTCCGCTGCGATCGCCGCGAGCCGCGCATCGTCCACGGTGCGCGGATCGACTTCGATGGAGAATTCACGCAGACGATCGTCGCGCAGTGAAAAGCTGTGCCGCATTAGCCGCATCAGCTCGGCGAGTTCGGCATCGCTCAGGAAGGTCGGCGTACCGCCGCCGAAGTGCAGTTGATCCACGGTCCGGTCGCGGTCGAACAAGCGCGCCTGTAATTCGATCTCGCGCTGCAGGCGGCTCAGGTAGCGCGCACCAGCCGTGCGGTCGCGCGTGATGACCCTGGTGCAGCCACAGTAGAAACACGGCGACGTGCAGAATGGCACGTGCACGTAGATCGAGAGCGGACGCGGGATCGGGTCGTCATTGGACGCCCGGGTGGCCTTCAGGTAATCGGCCTCGCCGATAGTCTCGCTGAACTGGAGGGCGGTCGGATAGGAGGTATAGCGCGGCCCCGGCACATCATAACGGCGCACGATCGCAGCATCGAAATGGACCCCGCCCCCCATGAACAAATTCTGCGGCGGGAAGCATGCAGGCCGCATTGACCTGTGTCAGTCGCTGCCCACCTGCCCCGGCCGCCAGCCCTGGACCCATTCCACGAACTTGTCCGGCGCGAGCGGCCGAGCGTAATGGTAGCCCTGGGCGAAGTCGCAGCCCATCACGGTCAGTTCCTGCGCGACCCGCTCGTCCTCCACGCCCTCCGCGACTACGACCAGGTCGAAGGAGTGCCCCAGGGCGATGGTCTGCTCGACGATCTTGCGGTCGGCCTTATTGGCGATCATGTTCATCACGAAGGACTTGTCGATTTTCAGCTCGTCCGCGGGGATTTCCTTCAGGTAGGACAGGCAGGAATACCCGGTGCCGAAATCGTCGATCGAGACCCGCGCGCCCAGCTCGCGAAGTTCGGTCAACACGCGGTGACTGCGCTGCCGGTCGATCATCAACGCGTTCTCGGTGACTTCGATGGTCAGCCGCGAAAGGTCCACGGACCAGAGGCCCGCCGCGCCCTGCACCATGTCGACAAGATCCGGATTGCCGATCAATGACGGCGAGACATTCACGGCCACGCACATCCGCCCGAGCGTTTCAGGCCATTCGCTCAGCTGGCGCAGCGCGCGGTGGAAGGCGAATTGCGTCAATGGGTCGATCTGGCCGGTCATCTCGGCGACATCGATAAAGATCTCTGGTGGCACGTTTCCGGACTCCGGTCGGTTCCAGCGCATCAGCGCTTCGGCGCCCACGATGCTCTGGTCCGGCAGCGCGATCTTGGGCTGGTAGTTCAGGATCAGGTCGCCGTGCTCGAGGGCTTTCGCGAGCTGCGCCTCGAGGTCCCAGCCGGCGACAAGTTCATCGGCCTTGCGCGCGGTGTAGACGGTGACCGGCTGCGAGGTCTTCCAGGCCTCCAGCAGCGCGATCTCGCTGCACTGCATCAGCGCCTCGGGCGTGCGGCCATGGGCCGGGAACATGCCGATGCCTACGGAAAGCCGGACCGTCGCCTGCTGGCCGCCCGACGCAAGGGGCTCGGTCCCGGCACGCAGGATCTTGTTGGCAGCGAGGATCGCGTGTCCCTGGTTTCGCAGGTTCGACAGTACGAAGGCGAACTTGCGGTCGCTGAGGCGCGTGAAGTAATCCCCGGGGCGCAGTACCAGCGCCAGGCGGTTGCGCAATTCATCCAGCATGCGACCGGCATTCACGTGACCGACATTCGCATAAAGGCGCTCGAGCTGGTGCACATAGACCACCAGGACCGCGACATCGTAGAGCTTGCTTTCGCGCGCCACGACGCGCGCCCGGATGGCCTCGAGACAGTCGGAGTAGCTGCTGGATCCGACGGGGCTTAGGACCGCGGTGTTCATTTGTCAGTTCAGGTAGTAATCGGCCGGGTCGATGCCGAAAGCGCCGGGCTCGAGGCCGGACTCGATCCACAGCGACGACTGGTCATCGGCGGTCGCGGCCATCTGGTTGAGGTCAATGACGCGGTAGTCGTCGAGCTGCTTTTTATCCTTGTCCAGGATGATCATGACTTCCGGCCGCAGGCGCCGGATGCGGCTCTGCGCGGTGACCACCGCGACCTCGCCGGTATTAAGCAGGACCAGCGTGCCAGTCGGGAACATGCCGATCGCCTGGGTGAACTGGTCGACGATCTCGGCCTGGAATTCGATGCCGGCGAGGGCCCGCAACTCCCGCAGCGCGCCAAAGGACGACTGCGTGCTGGCGTACGGCCGCGACGTGATCATTGCATCGTAGGTATCGACGATGCCGGCAATGCGCCCGTACACGGGAATTTCGCCGGCCTTCAGGCCGTTGGGATAGCCCGAGCCGTTGAAGCGCTCATGGTGGTAAGCGA
>JAOUGR010000423.1 GCA_029857655.1 Gammaproteobacteria bacterium
GCAGCTGGATGACATCGACCGTCGGATCATCCGTTCCACGCAGGCCGGATTGCCACTGGTGCCGCAGCCCTACCATGCCGTGGCAGCTGAGCTTGGCCTGGAACCCGGGGTCGTGATAGAGCGCATGGCGCGCATGCAAGGCGCAGGCCTTATCCGACGCATCGGCATCGTGCCCAACCACTACGCGATCGGCTACCGGGCCAATGGTATGACCGTCTGGGATGTCGACGATGACAGGATCGTCGAACTGGGCGAGCGCGTCGGGGCGCTGGATTTCGTCACCCATTGTTACCAGCGGCCGCGCATCCTGCCGGATTGGCCCTACAACCTGTTTGCTATGATACACGGGGCGGATCGGACAGAAACCGGTCGTTATTTGTCGTGCATTGCCGCGGTGCTGGGCGATGCGTGCCGCGCGCAGGACGTGCTCTATAGTACCCGCATTCTCAAGAAGACAGGCCTGCGGCTGGGGCAGACATGACGCCCTCGGGGGCGGCATTCACCATAAGGAGTTCTAATCATGTTTCGCGTCAGCCAGTTCATGCGTGAGGTCCGGGATCCAGGTTCGGCGCCGGCTGTCCGCAAGCCTGCCGGACCAGTGGTGATCTGGAATCTCATCCGCCGCTGCAATCTCACCTGCCGTCATTGTTATTCGATTTCAGCGGATCATGATTTTCCCGGTGAACTGCGCACGCAGGAGGTTCTGCACGTCATGGAAGACCTGCGCCGCTTCCACGTGCCGGTGTTGATCCTGTCCGGTGGCGAGCCGCTGCTGCGAGCGGACATCTTCGAGCTGGCAGCAGCGGCCAAGGCGATGGGCTTTTACGTTGGCCTGTCGACCAACGGCACGCTCATCGACGGCGGCATGGCGGACCGGATCGGAGCGGTCGGCTTCGACTACGTCGGCATCAGCATTGATGGGGCGCGCGCAACCCACGATAGATTCCGGCGCCTCGCCGGCGCCTATGATGCGGCGCTCCGCGGCATGCGTCAGTGTCGCGCTGCCGGCATCAAGGTGGGCGTACGCTTCACCCTCACCCAAGAGAATGCACACGACCTGCCTAGCGTGCTCGGGCTGGTCACGGACGAGGGCATTGACAAGTTCTACCTGTCGCATCTGAACTATGCAGGACGCGGCAACGTGAATCGCCGCCATGATGCCTTTCACGCGACGACGCGCCGTGCCATGGACCTGCTGTTGGAGCGTTGCTGGGATGATTGCCGCCGAGGCATCGAGCGGGAGTTCGTCACCGGCAACAACGACGCCGACGGCGTCTACCTGTTGCTGTGGGTGAGGCGTAATTTCCCGCACCTGGAGGCACGCGTGCGCGAGCGTCTGGCAGAGTGGGGGGGCAACGCGTCCGGCGTTAACATCGCTAACATCGACAACCTGGGCATCGTGCACCCGGACACCATGTGGTGGCACTACCCACTGGGCAGTGTGCGCGAGCGGCCGTTCTCGGAAATTTGGGCTGACGTGTCCGATCCGCTGATGGCAGGCCTGAAGTCGCGGCCGCGGCCGCTAAAGGGGCGCTGCGCGGCTTGCACCTACCTCGACGTGTGTGGCGGTAATACACGAGTGCGGGCAGCGCAGCTTACCGGTGATCCGTGGCAGGAAGATCCGGCCTGCTATCTTGACGATGACGAAATAGGCGTCACCGGCTCCGGCCGCAGGCTTCAGGTGACGCCCTACTCAAGGCAAAAATCCGTTGTGCTCGCCACGACGGAAGGGACGCCTTGAGCACCCTGCGCACGACGGTGCTCGCGCTCGCATTGCTGGGGGGCGCGCTCGGCGCGGCGCCCGCGGCCGAAATGCGGCGAGCTGCAGAACTGTATCGCGAGCACTGTGCCGCCTGTCATGGCCCCGATCGCCTCGGTGGGATGGGCCCTGCACTGCTGCAGGAAAACCTGCAGCGATTGCGCCAGCCGGACACGGCCCGAGTCATCGCCGCCGGCCGCGCAGCCACCCAGATGCCGGGCTTTGGCGACCGCCTCGGTGCCGCAGACATCGATCTACTGGTGCAGTACGTTCATACCGCGCCCGCCGCGCCGCCGGTATGGGGCGAGCGCGAGATCCGTGCCTCACGCGTTGAGCATTTCGCAGTGGCAACCCTGCCGGACAAGCCCGCCTTCACCGCGGATCCGCTCAATCTGTTCGTCGTGGTCGAAGGCGGCGACCACCATGTCACCATCCTCGACGGTGACCGCTTGGAGCCGATTCACCGCTTTCCTTCACGTTATGCGTTGCACGGCGGACCGAAGTTCACCCCCGATGGACGTTTCGTGTTCTTCGCTTCTCGCGACGGCTGGATTTCCAAGTTTGACCTCTACAGCCTGAAAACGGTGGCCGAGGTGCGAGCCGGCATCAACACACGAAATGCTGCGGTATCG
>JAOUGR010000424.1 GCA_029857655.1 Gammaproteobacteria bacterium
ATCGCCGCCGATCTCCCGCCGTATCGCCGGATGATCGCCAATGGCCTGTCATCGGTCATGGTCGCCCATGTCGCATTCCCCGAAGTGGACGCCATGCCAGCCAGCCTGTCGCCACACTGGATCCGTGGCGTGCTGCGCGGCGAACTCGGCTTCCAGGGCGCCGTCTTCGCGGACGATCTCTCCATGGGCGGTGCAGCGGCATACGGCGACATCGTCGCGCGTGCCGGGCTCGCGCTCGAAGCAGGTTGCGATGTGCTGCCGGTCTGCAACGATCGCGCCGCCGTGCTCACGCTGCTCGATGCGATGCGGACTGCGGTGGACCCGGTCGGCGGCCTGCGCCTGGCGCGGCTGCATGGCCGCGACGGCCCGGAAACTCAGGTCCTGGCATCCGATCCGCGGTGGCAGGCCGGTGTCACGGCCGCGCGGGCTTGCCTGGAGCGTCCCGAGTTTCACCTCGAGGGTGAGCGCAACGCCTGATCCGGCTTCGGCACCCGGAGAAGCCGCTCAGGCCTCGAGTGCCGCGAGCAGATCGCCGGCCAGGAGCAGGCGCGCCGGGCCATCGGCTCCACCCGGCTTCAACCGCAGCCGGTGTGAACCGTCCAGCCGATACCGCCCCTTGCCTTGCTGGACCAGCCGGATGACACGCGCGGGATCCACATTGTGCTGGCTTGAAAACTCCACAACCCCCGCTGGTGCACCGATCTCGAGGCGGCGAATGCCGAGGCTTGCTGCGCGCAGCTTGAGCCGGTGAACCTGGAACATGGTCTGGGCTGGCGGCGGCAAGGGACCAAAGCGGTCGATCATTTCGACCTGCAGGTCATCGAGCTGCGCTGCATCCAGGGCGCCTGCCATGCGCTTGTATAGCTGCAGGCGAAGATGCACGTCCGGCATGTAATCCTCGGGCAGCAGCGCGGGCAACTGCAGGTCGACATCCGGCCCAGCGTGCAACGGGCGCTCGAGGTCCGGTTCGCGCCCGTCGCGCAAGGCCTGCACGGCGCGTTCCAGCAGCTCGAGATAGAGGCCGATGCCGATTTCCTGGATCTGGCCGCTCTGTTCCTCACCCAGGAGTTCCCCGGCGCCACGAATTTCCAGGTCCTGGGTTGCCAGCGTGAATCCTGCGCCGAGATCCTCCAGCGCCTCGATGGCCTCAAGGCGCTTTGCGGCGTCTGCAGGTAACGCGGCCTTGGGTGGCGACAGCAGGTAGGCCCAGGCGCGATGGTGGGAACGCCCGACGCGTCCGCGCAGCTGGTGCAATTGCGCGAGGCCGAATCGATGCGCGCCATCGATCAGCATGGTGTTGGCGGTCGGTACGTCAATCCCGGACTCGATGATGGTCGTGCAGACCAGGATCTCGAACCGGCGATGGTAGAAATCGAGCATCAGGCGCTCGAGATCGCGTTCCCGCATGCGGCCGTGGCCGACACGCACCGAGGCCTCTGGCACGAGCCGGCGCAGGCGTTCCGCAAACAGTTCGATGTCGTCTATCGTGTTGTGCACGACATACACCTGCCCGCCGCGACGGATCTCGCGCAGGCAGGCCTCACGCACGAGGCCATCGCTCCATTCGCAGACGAATGTCTCGATCGCCATCCGTTCGGCCGGTGGCGTGGTCATCAGGGACAGCTCTCGCAGGCCGCCGAGCGCCATGTTCAATGTGCGCGGTATCGGCGTCGCGGTCAGCGTCAGCATGTCCACGTCG
This sequence comes from Gammaproteobacteria bacterium, assembly GCA_029857655.1. GTDB lineage: Bacteria > Pseudomonadota > Gammaproteobacteria > Steroidobacterales > Steroidobacteraceae > SCUD01. Next base: position 1,700 of record JAOUGR010000424.1, read on the forward strand.
GCCCGCATCTGCTTCAGTATTTCCTTGTGACCGACACCGAAGCGATGTTCCTCATCCACGACGACCAGACCCAGGGCCCGGAACTCGACGTCACGTTGCAGCAGCCGGTGCGTGCCAATCACGACGTCCACGCTGCCAACAGCGAGTCCGGCGAGGACCTCGCGCTGTTCAACGGCGGTGCGGAATCGCGACAGGCTCTCGACCTTGATCGGCCAGTCCGCAAAGCGATCGGCAAATGTCTGCGCGTGCTGCTGGGCGAGAAGGGTGGTCGGAACCAGCACCGCGACCTGCCTGCCGCCCTGCACGGCGGCAAAGCCTGCACGCAACGCCACTTCGGTCTTGCCGAATCCAACGTCGCCGCAAATGACCCGGTCCATGGGCGTGCCTGCCCGCATGTCGGCCAGCACCGCATCGATCGCGTCCCGCTGGTCCGCGGTTTCCTCGAACGGAAATCCCGCCTCGAATGCGTGATAGCTGGACTCGTCAAAAACGATCGCGCGTCCCTGACGGGCGGCGCGCCGCGAATAGAGATCCAGCAGTTCGGCAGCGACATCGCGCAGCCGCTCGGCCGCCCGGCGGCGCGCCCTGGCCCATTGCTCGGTGCCGAGCTTGTGCCACGGTGCCGCGTCGGGCGAGCCGCCCGTGTAGCGAGTCACCCGATCGAGGGCATGCACCGGCACGTAGAGGAG
>JAOUGR010000426.1 GCA_029857655.1 Gammaproteobacteria bacterium
CTTCAAGCCGCACGCCGGCGACCGTCCGATTCGATACCCGCCACTCGACGGCCGCAGAAAGGCGGGCACCGATGCCTTCGCGCGAGGATCCCGGGTAACGCAGGTTGCCGGTCGCGGCCTGCAATACAGCGTCGTCCGGGAAGTAGTCGCTCGAGTCCTCACTGAGCTTTTGCCAGCTCAAGCCGCCCTCGATCCGGAAACTTGCCGAGTCACGGTGCCCGCGGACGTCGAATGCCGGTCCGACGGAAAGGAACTGGCTCGGGCTGAAGTAACCGCCGTGACCGATCGTGAAGTGGGACAGGTTGTCCGAATAGCCCATCGCAGTGAGATTTCCACCCAGCCGGGCGCGCCAGCCTCGTCCTGACGCGGCACGCCGCCAGAATCCGACCTTGCCCTGCCACTGCGTGTTTTCCTCAACCCGCCGGCCCGCGATTATGGCGCCCGAGAAATCCCCGTAGACATTGAGGTCCTCGCCGCCGAAACTTCCGTCGACGTAAGCGCGATTACGGATCATGCCGCCCCATTCACGCCCGCTGAGCGGATCAGAAGCGCCGGCGAGCGACAGCAGGGAATCGGTAACCGGCTCACGCTCCAGGCCGAAGCTGACGGGCCCTTCCTGGGCGCCCAGGCGATAGCGCAACGCCCCCACGACATTGACGACCTCATACGAAGTCGGCGTATTCCCAAGTTCGATCACCAGACCGGGGCGGGGTGCCCACTGGGCAAGCACGCCGATGCCGTCATCACCCTGCGAACCGGTAGCGACAGGAAGCGCAGGCGAACTCCCATAGGCTTGGCCCGCCGCGACATGTCCGGCGTCGGGGGCCTGCGCGTCCGCAGCGATGCGAAAGCGGCCCCAGCGCTGGCTGCTGGTCACCCAGGCCAGTTGCAGCTGCGGTACATCGAGACGCGCGAGGCCGGCGTCTCCGTCCCGGTGCCGCCAGGCGACCGCGGCATCGAAGTGCGAAACCCAGTTGCGCTCGATGGCCTGCAGGGCCGGGTCTGTTGCAAGACGATCAGGCGCCAGATCGCGTGCGACGAACAGCGCCTCGGAGGGGCGCCGCAATTCGAGCAGCGTATCGACGAGCTGGCTTCCTGCGCCGGGTGCGTTGCGATCAACCGCGAGCAGGTCGCGCAGGGCCCGCTCGCGCGCCGCTGCATCGCCACGCAACTGGGCGAGGTCGGCGCGCGCGCGCAAGGTTGCAGGATGGTTGGGACGCAGTTCATCGAGGGTCGCGTAGGATCGGCTGGCAGCATTTGCATCGCGCAGGTTGTGCGCTGTCGTGAATTCGTGCAACGCCACCTGGAAGAGTGTCTCGCGCTCAAGTTCGGCGAGCGACGGATCGAGCTTGCCCCCCGCCCGTGCCGCCTCGAAATGAATCAGCGCCTGGCGGGAGTAACCCCGGCGCACCGAGAGGATTGCAAGCCCGGCCTGCGCCTCGCCATGGCTCGGCGTGCCCACGGGCACGTTGTTGAAATGCATCGCGGCGAGAGGCTCGAGTCCGAGTTCCAGGCAGAGGTAGCCGAGAGCGGCCTCGAGCTTCGCACGGTCCGCTGCCTTCAGGGACTGCATGGTCGCGGGATCCTGCAGACCGGGCATCGCCAGACGCGCGCTGTCCGGATCGACAACGGCCAGCGCCCGGGCCCAGGCAAGGCGTGCCCACGGATCCGTGCGGTCAATTTCCCGCGCGTGACCTGCGGCGTCCAGCGCGCCGCGATAGTCGCCTTGCGAATAAAGTGTGTCGGACCAGTCGAGCCAGCCTGAAGCATCGCGCGGGCCTTCGGCCGACGCGGCTAATGCGAGTGTCGCGAGCATCGCGACCATCAGGCTCATGCGGCAGTCCCCTTGTGCAGCCGCCCCTTTTGTGCGTCATCACGGCGCCGCCTTCCAGGTTGCGATTTCAGCGCCGTCAGCGCGCCATGATAGCGAGTTTTGTGCATGCCCTCACGCGTGGTTTATTGATAAAGAAGCGCGCGCGACTTGTTGATTACCCTGCCATTATGTGACCGGGCCCGGCCATCTTCGTTCCCTGGTATTCAACGGGCTTCGCCTATACTCGCAAATGCCGAGCACTGTCCTGTACGGCCTCGTGGTGCTGATCTGGGGCACTACCTGGTACGCCATCAAGTTCCAGCTTGGGGTCGTTGCGCCGGAGATCTCGCTCGTCTACCGGTTTTCAATCGCGGCAATCTGCCTGTTCATTTATGCGCGCGTGGTCGGCAGTCCGATGCGGCTGTCCTGGCGCGAGCACCGGTACATCGGGCTACAAGGCGCCACACTTTTCTGCCTGAACTACTGGCTGACCTATCTTTCGACCCAGTACCTGACCAGCGGTCTGGTCGCAGTCATCTTCACGAGCATAATCTTCTTCAATCTCGTGAATGCC
>JAOUGR010000425.1 GCA_029857655.1 Gammaproteobacteria bacterium
ACAGACTGCAGGGAATTCAGGGGAATCCAATCCGGGTACCTACGGTGCAAGGCGAATCGTTTCCCGAGTTCACCGCTTCGGACATCTTGTCGCCGAAGCTGTGGCAGCAGCGGGCAGAACGCCCGCCGCTCGGGATTGACATCACCTGCACCAAGGTCGCGGTCGATTTCCAGAACATCAGCGCCGGCAATGCCGATGCGGTGATCCGCCTGAACCTCGACGTCCTGCGCGAAGCGACCAATACCGACGCGGTTTTCCTGGCATTGCTCGACGGTCATGGCGAGCGCATCGACTCGCTCGCAACCTCCAAGGGGCCATTCGCCCAATGCCGGCCCGAGGTATTGAAGGGCGAGCACCTGGAAGCGCTGCCCTGGATCCGTTCCCGGCTCGAACATGTCCGCATCCTCGAGATCCGCGATACCGTCGGCGTGCGTCCCGAGCAGGCGAGCGACGCCGCACGGCTCGCCGGTCTCGACATCCGTTCGCTGCTCCTGATCGCATTCGCGGTACAGGGAACCGTGCGCGGATTTCTCGCATTCGCCTCGTCCACGCCGCGCGACGGCTGGGACGTCAATCTGCACCTGCTGCTGAAGCTGGTGGGCACGAGTCTCGCCACCGGCCTCGAGAAGATTTCGCTGGCCGACCGCCTGGCCGACGTGCAGGAGCGTCAGGAAATGGCGCTGCCATGCGCAAATGACGGGCTCTGGGATTACGACGCCCAGGGAAACCGGACCTGGTTCTCGCCGCGCTGGAAAGCCATGCTCGGCTTCGCCGAGGATGATGTCATCACGTCGCCGGACTGGCACCGCATGGTTCATCCGGAAGATCTGGCGCGCGTGTCCGCGTCGATGCGCGATCACATCGCCGGCAAGACGCCGATGTTCGAGAGCGTGCATCGTCTCAAGCACACGGATGGTGAATGGCGCTGGGTAGTCGGGCGGGCCCGCGCACGTGTCGACGACCAGGGGCGCCTGCGCAGGCTGATCGGCGTCGAACTCGACATCACCGAACGAAAGCTTTATGAGGAGGCGCTGTTCCGCGAAAAGGAAAGCGCCCAGATCACGCTGCAGTCGATCGGAGACGGCGTGATCACCTGCGACGCGCACGGCCGGGTCGAATACCTGAACCCGGTCGCCGAGGAGCTGACTGGCTGGCGACTCGAGGACAGCCTCGGCCGCACGATCGACGAGATCTTCAGGGCATTCCACGAGGAAACCTGCGAACCGCTGGAAAACCCGCTCGCGGTCGCGGTGCGGCGCATCCGCTCGATCAAGTCGGTGCGGCCGATGCTGCTGATCCGCCGCGACGGCAATGAGTTGTACATTGAAAGCACTGCCTCGCCGATCCGCGACGGCAGCGGCACGGTTACCGGCGGCGTGCTCGTGTTCCATGACGTGTCGGAGTCGCGCGAGCTGAACCGCCGGCTGTCGTATCATGCGAGTCACGACGTGCTGACCGGACTCGTGAACAGGCGCGAATTCGAGATGCGGCTGGAGAGGGCGCTGAAGAGCGCCAAGGCGCGCGAGACTTCGTACGCGCTGTGCTACATCGACATCGACCAGTTCAAGATCGTCAATGACACCTGCGGTCACAGCGCGGGCGACGCGCTGCTCGGGCAGGTCGGCGCCCTGCTGAAATCGAAGGTGCGCTGGCGCGACACGCTGGCGCGTCTGGGTGGCGACGAATTCGGCGTGCTGCTGGAAAGCTGCTCGCTGGAGGAAGCGCTGCGGACGGCCGAGACCCTGCGCGAGTCGATCCGCAACTTCCGCTACACCTGGGAAGACCGCACCTTCAGGCTGGGCGCCTCGATCGGCGTCGTGCCGATCACCGCGGAAAACGAGGATGTCGCGTCGGTTCTTTCGGCCGCGGATTCCGCCTGCGGCGCCGCCAAGGAGTCCGGACGCAATCGCGTCCACTGCTTCGAGGAAAACGACATTGACCTGATGCGGCGCCGCCGCGAGATGCAATGGGCCGCGCGGATCAACAACGCGCTCGAGGAATCGCGCTTCGAGCTGTTCCGCATGACGATCCAGCCGCTGCAGGTTGAGGACGCCGGCGAGCATTTCGAGTTGCTGCTCAGGATGCGGGACGAGAGCGGCAAGATCGTCGCTCCGGACCAGTTCATCGCAGCCGCCGAGCGCTATGGCATCACGCCCTCCATCGACCGCTGGGTCATCGACAGCGCATTCCGGTGGCTGGTATCCGAAGCCGACGAACGCCGGCGTCTGACGATGTGCTCCATCAACCTGTCCGGCCAGAGCCTCGGCGACGACAAGTTCCTGCCATTCGTGATCGAGCAGTTCCACAGGAGCGGCATCGATGGCAGCAAGATCTGCTTCGAAATCACCGAGACTGCGGCGATCGCGAATTTTTCGCAGGCCAGCCGG
>JAOUGR010000085.1 GCA_029857655.1 Gammaproteobacteria bacterium
GGGCGCGATGCAGCGGGGCGCGTCGCAGGCCTGCAGGCAATCGGTGTACTTGTCGTCGCAGGCCTGCATCTTGTCCGGATCGCCACCGGAATCAGCCATGCACTTGTCCGATTCGACGTCGCAGCGCTCCACGCACTTCTCTTCTGTCTGCGGCCGCGCGTCTGCGGCACAGGCCGTGCCGGCCACCAACAGGCCCACGATCAGTGCAGCGAGCCAACGTGTGCTTCCGACGATCATCGACATTCGCTCCCAGGCGCCACGCATGTATATAGGGCATGGCGCGCCGTCGCGCAATTGCCAGAGCCTGCAGCATCGACCGCGGGCGCTGAACGCCACCTGAACGGGGATTCAGCCGGCTTCATGCCTTGGCCTCGGCCAGGGCGCGACGAATCAGTAGATGGGCCATGGGCCCAAGTGCAGCGAATCGCTGGTCCTTCGTCTGGCCGTGGAAGTAACGAAAGTAAATCTGCTGGATGATGACGGCGAGCCGGAACAGCCCGAAGACGCGGTAGAACCGAAAGTCATCGGCAGTCAGGCCGCTTGCCTCCGAATACCGGCCGAGCACCTCCAGGCGGCTCAGCGCGCCCGGCAACTGCGTTGGAAGCATGCGGGTCGCCAGCATATCCGGCCCGTCGCCCGCTTCGACCCAGTACGCCATCGAGCAGCCGAGATCCATGAGTGGATCGCCGATGGTCGCCATCTCCCAGTCCAGCACGCCGATCAGCCGTTCGGGCTGCCGGGAATCGAACACCACATTGTCGAGCTTGTAGTCGTTGTGGATGAGCGCAGCACGCCCGGATTCCGGCGGCGTATTGGCCGCAAGCCAATCGGTCACTTCGGCGGATTGCGGCGCGTCCGCGGTACTGGCCCGGAGAAATCGTTCGGTCCAGCCCCGGACCTGCCGCACCGCATAGCCAAGCGGACGACCGAGATCGGCGAGCCCGAGCGTCCGGTAATCGAGGCCATGCAGTCTTGCCAGCACATCGATCAGCGCACGTTGCTGGGCACGTACCAGCCCGGCTGTCGCCTCCAGTTCCGGCGGATAGTCGCGGCGCAGGATGATCCCGCGAATGCGCTCGACCACGTAAAACTGCGCACCGATCACGGATTCGTCGGCGCAGAAATGCAACGGCTTCGGGCATTCCGGAAATCCGGCGCGCAGTCCCGAGAGCACTCGGAATTCACGCTCCATGTCGTGACCGGATTTCGGGCGTGTGCCGGTTGGCGGGCGCCGCAGGACGAACTCGACGCCACCGGCGCTCAGCAGGTAACTCAGGTTCGAGAAACCCGAAGGAAACTGGCGAACGCGCAGCGGCGGCTCGAGTCCTGGTATGTGGGCAGCGAGGTAATCACCGAGTCGTGCTTCGTCAAGTGACTCACCGGCGCGCACCGGCACCGCATCGTCAATCAGGCTCATCCCGCATGGTCTCGCAGCATGCGTCGCGCAACCGAAATCTTGTGCACCTCGTCGGGCCCGTCGTAAATGCGCGCGGCCCGCTCCTCGCGATAAAACCATGCCAGCAGCGTGTAGTCCGTCATGCCGAGGCCACCGTGCACCTGCAATGCGCGATCCACGACCCGCTGAAGCACGCCGGCAACATGGAACTTGATGATGCTGATGTCGTCGCGCGCCGCCTTGGCGCCAGCCTGCGCGATGCGCCAGGCCGTGTGCAGGACGAGCAGCCGTGCCGCGCGGATGTCGGCCACGCTCTCGGCAATCCAGGAGCGCACGATGTCGCTTTCCCCAAGCCGCCGCCCATCGGGATCGATCACCCGCGTTGCAGCGCGCTCGACCATCATTGCAAGCGCGCGTTCGCAGATACCCAGCCAGCGCATGCAATGATGGATGCGCCCGGGCCCAAGCCGCGACTGCGCGAGTCTGAAGCCGGACCCGCGCGGGCCGAGCAGCTCGCCTGCCGGTACCCGGCAATCCTCGAACTCGATTTCGCCATGCGAAAAGAGACCCGCGCCGGCACTTCCCATCACGGGTGTGTTGCGCAACAGGCGATAGCCTGCGCTGTCGGTCGAAACCAGGAACATGCTCGCCCGCTCGTGCGGCGGCGCATCGGGGTCGGTCACCGCCATGACGATGCAGACGCTCGCGCCGTCGGCGCCGGTCGTGAACCACTTGCGGCCGTTCAGGACCCAGGTGTCGCCCTCGAGGACTGCGCGGGAGTCCAGCATCAGAGGATTGGAGCCGCTGTTGCCCGGTTCAGTCATCCCGAAGCAGCTGCGTATGTCGCCTGCGACCAGCGGCCCCAGCCAGCGCCGCTTCTGCGCGGTGGTGCCGAATTCATGCAGCAGCTCGACATTTCCGGCGTCCGGGGCGTTGCAGCCAAATACGTAGTGCGCGAGCGGGCAGCGCCCCAGTGCTTCCGAGATCAGCCCATGCGTGACGAGGTCGAGACCGAGCCCGCCATGCTCGTGCGGATAGATCGGCCCCCAGAGCCCGAGCTTCTTGACCTCGGCGCGCTTGCCCTGAAGCACGGGCAGTAACGGGCCGAGTCCCGACTGCAGGAACGCCGTCTCGAGCGGGATCAGTTCGCGGTCCACGTATTCGCGAACCCGGTTGACGATCGACTGCTTGGCGGGTTCGAGCTGAAAATCCATCGGCGCGATCCCCCGGATCAGCGGTGCGTGATCAGTTGCGTGAACGCCGGCTGCTCCAGGTGGCTCACCGAGTTCAGTGATTCGATCGTGACCGTGTCGCCGTCGAACAGCAAGCTGCTGACACCCGTGTTGAAGAATGTCAGCTTCAAGCGCAACAGTTCCCGGTCGGCGAGCCCAAGGACCGGTTGTATGGCTGCTGCCAGGGATCCGGCGGAACCAAAGAGGACGGCACTGCGACCACGCCCTGCATCGACCATCAGTGTCGCGAGCGCCGCCGCACACCGATCGCGGAACACGGGGTAAGGCACGACACCGCGCAGTTCGCCTTGGGCCCAGGCCCCGAGTGCGGTCGACAACCTCCGGTCGAAGACTCGGTGGTCCTCGAGTGTATCCGGCACGCTGCCCGCGCCATCCTGCGCGGCCAGCAAGGCCAGATAGTCGTACTCCTCGAAGCCCGGCCGGATCTGCACTTGCCGTGGAAGACCGCCCGCATCCGCCGTGGCTCGCACGAATGCCTCGGCTGATTCCCGGTGGCGTCTCAGCGTGCCGGAGTAAATCACGTCCACGTGGCGCCCGATTGCGCCCCAATGCCTTGCGAGCTGCCGGCACTGCGCGATGCCGGTTTCCGTCAACCGGTCGTAGTCGTCCGTACCGAAGGCCGCCTGCCCGTGGCGGACCAGGTAGAGGCGGCTCATTCAGGCCAGCCAGCCGCCATCCACTGTCAGGCAGGTGCCGGTCGTGAATGAGGCCGCGTCGGAAACGAGATAGAGCGCGGCACCCGCTATCTCTTCGGGCTGGGCGATTCGACCAAGTGGCGTCAGGCCCTCGGCGATCGCGCGCTGTTTCGGGTCACTGTGCACGGCCGCCGCGAACTTGGTCTCGACGAGCCCTGGCACCAGTGCATTCACACGCACGCCCTGGCGGCCCCATTCCCTGGCAAGACCCTGGGTCATGTTGATAATCGCCGCCTTGGTCATCGAATAGACGGCCTGGCCGTTCACCGGCCGGAACGCATTCACGGAGGCAACACTGACTATCGCACCCTTGCCCCGCGCGATCATGCGGCGACCCGCTTCGATCGACGCGCAGAAGAATCCGCGGATATTGACGTCCACCGTCTTCTGGAATGCGGCCATTTCCATGTCCACGGCGGGACCGAAGTAGGGATTGGTCGCCGCATTATTGACGAGGATGTCGATTCGTCCGTGGCGCGCGTCGATCTCGCGAAACGCAGCGGCAATCTGCCCGACATCGCCAATATGGCAGGCAAGGGCCGTGGCCTGGCCGCCGGCCGCGCGGATTTCGCCGGCGACCGTTTCGCATCCCTCGATCTTCCGGCTGCTGACCACGACCACGGCACCATGCCGGGCCAGAATCATCGCGATGGCGCGGCCGATGCCGCGGCTCGCGCCGGTCACGAGCGCCACCCTGCCACTCAAGTCGAAGATGTCGTCCGACAAACTGTGATCCCCCGGCGGGCCGCCCTGTTCGGCGCCCAAATCCTAGCATTCCGGCGGGCTGCCAAAGTCGCTGCTCGCTACAATCGGCACGGCGCGCCACTGCGCCTCCGCCGGATCCCGTCATGACAATACCGCGCCGCGACCTCGACTTTCAGGTCTTCGAAGTCCTGGATGCCGTGGGGTTGTGCCGGCTGCCACGTTATTCCGAACATGACCGCCAGGTCTTTGATGGCGTGATCGACAGCACCTACCGGATCGCCGAGGAACGCTTTGAGCCATTCGCTGCTGCCTGTGATGTCGAGGAACCACGCATGGTCGACGGACGGGTCTGGATGATCCCGGAAACGAAGCAGGCCTTCACCGCCTACAACGAGGCCTCGTTTACGGCCGCGAGCTTCGACGCCGAGGATGGGGGAATTCAGCTGCCTCTGCTGATCACGAAAGCGACGTCGGCCGTATTTGGAAGCGCGAATGTCGCTTTCCTCTCCTATTCGACATTGACCGCCGGCGCCGCAAATCTGCTGATCAGCTTCGGCAGCCATGACCAGCGCGAACGACTCGCGCGGCCGATGCTGGCCGGGCGCTTCACCGGGACGATGTGCCTGTCGGAGCCACACGCGGGCTCATCGTTGACCGATATCCGCTGCCAGGCCATTCGCCAGGACGACGGCAGCTATCTGCTGACCGGCAACAAGATGTGGATTTCCGGTGGCGATCACGAACTCGCCGAGACCATCGTTCACCTGGTGCTCGCCAAGATTCCCGGTGGGCCGCCGGGGGTGCGCGGCATTTCCTTGTTCGCCGTACCGCGCGATCGCATCAATGAGGACGGCACGGTCGGCTCCGAAAATGATGTTCGTCTGGCAGGCATCAATCACAAGATGGGCTGGCGCGGCACCGTCAATTGCGTGCTGTCATTCGGCGAGCAGGGCCGCTGCCGGGCTGAACTCGTTGGATTGCCGCATCACGGCCTTGAATACATGTTCCAGATGATGAATGCCGCGCGCATCGGTGTCGGCATGAATGCCGTCGCTCTGGGCTATGCCGGTTACGTGCATGCGCTCGCCTATGCACGCGAACGTCCCCAGGGCCGGCCGGTCGGCGCCAGAGACCCGCAGGCACCGCCGGTGCCGATCGTGCGCCATGGCGACGTGCGCAGGATGCTGCTGGCCCAGAAGTGCTGGGTCGAAGGTGGCCTTGCCCTGGTGCTTTATTGCGCGCGTCTCAGCGACGAGGAACGCTGCGCAACCGATGCTGCCGCGAAGGAGAGCCTGCACCAGCTGCTGGAATTACTGACGCCGATAGCGAAGTCCTGGCCGTCGGAATTCTGCCTCGAGGCCAACAAGCTCGCGATCCAGGTCCTGGGCGGATATGGCTACACGCGCGACTACCCTGTGGAACGCCTGTATCGCGACAATCGCCTGAATCACATCCACGAGGGTACGCACGGAATCCATGGCCTCGATCTGCTGGGCCGCAAGGTTTCGCTGCAGGGCGGAGTTGCGCTGCGCGCATTGGCTGCACGGATCACCGAAACGGTCGAGCTGGCGCGTGCTGACGCGCGGCTTGCGGAACATGCGACGGCGCTCGCTGCAGCGCTTGCGGAAATCGGCAAGACCACGGAAATCCTGGCCGGCGCCATGACAAAGGATTCCGAACGCGCCCTCGCAAACGCGACGCTCTATCTGGACAGCCTGGGTCATATTGTCGTCGCCTGGCGTTGGCTTGCCCAGGGACTGGCAGCGACGCGCGCCCAGGCCGTCCCTGCCGATCGTGATTTCTACGCGGGCAAGCTCGCGGCCTGCAGGTTTTTCTTCCGCTACGAGCTGCCGCGCATCCAGCCTGTGCTCGCCCTGCTTCGATCGCTGGACGACACGGCGCTCACAATTCCCGATTCCGGCTTCTGATTCGACTGCCTAGGCCAGCGGCCGGTAGGTCATGCCGAGGGCACGTGCGACGGCCTCGTGCGTGATCGCCCCGTCGTGGACATTGAGGCCTGCGGCAAAGCCTGCGTCGCGCTCAAGCGCCTTGCGCCAGCCGTGGTCGGCAAGCGCGCGCGCATAAGGCAGCGTCGCGTTGGTCAGTGCGAATGTCGAGGTGCGCGGAACGGCTCCGGGCATGTTGGTCACGCAGTAATGCACGACGCCGTCGACCACGTAGGTCGGATCAGCGTGAGTCGTCGGCTTGCTGGTCTCGAAACAGCCGCCCTGGTCGATCGAAATGTCCACCCGGCGCACCATGTCCCGTGTCACGAGCCGGGGCGCCGCGGCTCCTGTCACCAGCACGGCGCCGATCACCAGATCGGCCTGGGTCACGAGGCGCTCGATCGACTCTGTCGTTGAATACGCCGTCTCGATCGTATTGCCGAACTGCGCGTCCAGTTCCCGCAGCCTGCGCAGCGATCGGTCCACGATCGTGACACGCGCGCCGAGACCCACGGCCATCTGTGCCGCATTCGTACCGGCGACACCGCCACCCAGGATCACGACCCGCGCGGGCGCCACGCCCGGCACGCCGCCCAGCAGCACGCCGAAGCCTCCGTTCGCCTTTTGCAGCGCCGTCGCGCCCACCTGGATGGACATCCGGCCGGCCACTTCACTCATCGGGGTCAGGAGCGGCAGCGAGCGGTCCGGGACGGTCACCGTTTCATAGGCTATTGCCGTCACGCCGGATGCCACCAGGGCCTTCGCCTGCGCCGCATCTGCCGCGAGATGCAGGTAGGTGAACAATACCTGTCCGCGCCGCAGCATCCCGCATTCCGGCAGTTGCGGCTCCTTGACCTTGATGACCAGTTCAGCGGCGTCAAATACCGATTTGGCATCCGGCTGCACGCTTGCCCCCGCCGCGCGATAGGCGTCGTCGCTGATGCCGATTCCTGCGCCTGCACCGGTCTCGATCAACACCTGGTGACCGGCAGCGACCAACTCTCGGACACCCGCCGGGACCAGACCGACCCGGTACTCGTGAACCTTGATTTCCTTCGGACAACCTATCTTCACCACTCCTCCCTCGGCCACCCGCGTGGCGAACAGCTTGCCGGCCCCGGGACAGCCGGCGGCACGGGGTTCAATTATCCGCATAGAATACCCTGCATGGCCACGGCACACGATCCCACCCGGCTCGCCGCCCATCCGGCCCAGTTGTCGCAGGCGTTTACGCAGCAACGCCGCGCCTTCGACGCCGAGCCGTTTCCATCCATCGCGACGCGACGCGACCGCCTCGACCGGCTGCGGCGCATGTTGCGCGCCAACGAAGCAGCGATACGCGACGCCATAGGCGCCGATTTCGGCAATCGTGCGCAGCAGGAAACCCTGCTCTTCGAGTTGTTTACGAGCGTCGAAGGCATTGCGTACGCCCGCCGACGCATGCGCCGCTGGATGCGGACGGAGCGGCGCAGTGTCGCCTGGTGGAGCCTGCCGGGCAGCGCCCGACTGATGCGCCAGCCACTGGGTGCCGTCGGCATCATCGTGCCGTGGAATTATCCATTGTACCTGGCGGCATCGCCGCTGACGGCTGCGCTCGCCGCCGGCAATCGCGTCATGCTCAAGATGTCGGAACACACGCCGCGCTTTGGCACGCTGTTCGAGTCGCTGATCGCTGCGAACTTCGCTTCCGACGAGGTCATGGCTGTCAATGGCGATGCAGGCGTTGCACGCGCATTCGCCGCACTGCCATTCGATCACCTGCTGTTCACGGGTTCGACCC
>JAOUGR010000086.1 GCA_029857655.1 Gammaproteobacteria bacterium
CCGACATGACCCAAAGTGCACCGCCGCGACGCGCACTGATCGAGGAATCAGGCGAATAGCTGTAGCCCTTGTCCTCGCGCAGGTTGCTGGTGATGCGCGAAGTAAATGTCCCGCCCAGCAGGCTGTTCGTGAGCGTGGTCGGGAAATAGAGCGCGGTTGCAGGATCCGGCACGGCCACCGCCATGCGCAGCGATGACTGCGGCGCGCCGGGGCGGTCGATCAGCTGTAGTTGCAGCACGTCGCTCGCCTTTGCCGGCAGGTCAGACGGTGGCGCACCCTCGTGCCAGTCCCCGAATGCCCGGCGAAGCGCGGCCTCGAGGGCGGCGCGATCATAGCGTCCGGCGACATAGATGTGAGTGCGTCCGGCGCCGAAGTTGCGCTGGTAGAATCCACGCACGGCCGCGATGTCGTAGCTCTCGAGCTGCCCTGGCGCGGGCAGCACATGCCCGAACGGATGATCGCCATAAACGAGCTTTGCCAGCGCCTCGCCAGCCACGGAATCCGGTTCCGAACGCGCGACACTCAGGCTGCGCTCGAAATTGGCGATCACGCGCGGGAGTTCGGATTCCGGGAAGCGCGGGTTGCGCAACACGTCGGCAACCAGCCGGGCGGCCGCCGCCGCATGCTCCGACAGCACGGAAATTCCGACCGAAGTCTGCTCGGCACCGGCGCCGACATTGAGCGCACCGCCCATGCCGGCGGCCATTCGGGCGATGTCGCCGGCGGAGCGCGTGGTCGTTCCTTCCTTCAGCATTTCCACCGCGACATCGGCAAGCCAGGTCGATTCGCCTTCGTCGATATTGCCGGTCCGGACCACTGCGAACACGGTGACCTTGGGCACCGACCCGTAATCGATGAATGTCAGCGACAGGCCATTGGCGAGCCGCACGGTGTCCCGCGCCGGCAGCGTGAAATCGCGGGGCTGCCCCGGTACTGGCGGTAGTTCACGGCTTTCCGCCTGAGCGGCAAATGCAAGCAGTGCCAGCGCCAGGCAGGTGAACCGGGTCATGGCTGCTCTCCGGCAGGCGCGTGGCCGGGTTCGACGATCAGCACGCTCTTATTGCCGTCCTGCAGGTAACGTCGCGCGACATCCGAAATCATCGAGGGCCTGATCGCACGGAATTCCGATTCGATCCGGTTGACGCGCGTCGGGTCGTCGTCAAAAAGTGCGAACGCTGCCAGCAGGTCCACCAGCCCGAAGCGTGTGCTGGATCCGGCAAGATCGTAGAGATCCGCCCGGATCTTGGTCAGCGCGCGCTCGAGCTCCGCCTGCGTTGGCGGCGCCGCCTTCAACCGTGCAATCTCCGCGTCGACATCAGCGATGATCGCATCGGGCGCGACTGCCGCATCGTGGACCAGGTACAGCGTCCACAGCATCGGGCCGTCGTAATTGAACATGTTGCCAAGCAGGTTGATGCCGCCATTCACGGCGCTGCTGTAGCCGCGCTCCTGCACCAGTTTCTGCCACAAGGCACTGTCCTCGCCCTGCAGCAGGATCTGGTCCAGCAGGCCAAAAGCGTAGTGCTCTGGCGTACCGCGTTCCGGCACATGCCAGGCGAGGGCGAGGGCCGGGCGCGGCGCGAGCGGATCAACGTATGACCTGCGCTTTCCGGCGGTCTGTGGCGGTTCGGATATGTCCGGCTGTGCAGTCGCCACGCGTGACGGCAACGTCGCGAAATACTTCTCGATCCACGTATGGGCCTGCGCCGCCTCGAAGTCGCCTGCGACGACCAATACGGCATTGCTGGGCGTGTAGTAGGCATCGAAGAATGCGCGCGCGTCCTCGAGTGTCGCTGCGTCGATGTGCGCAAGGTCGCCGTAGAAATTGTGGGCGTTGTACCAGTTCTCGTTCGCAAGCTGCGGCATGGACAGCCACGGAAAGCCGCCGTAGGGCTGGTTCAGCACGTTGTCATTGACTTCGTTCTTGACGACGCCCTGCTGGTTCACCAGGTTTTCCCGGGTGATCGCGAGACCGCTCATGCGATCCGCTTCGGCCCACAGGATTGTCTCGAGCGTGTGCGCGGGCATGAGCTGGTAGTAGTTCGTGTAATCGAGCCGCGTCGAGCCATTCAGGATCCCGCCGTTGCCCTCGATCAATCGGATGAATTCCATCTTGCCGAGATTGGTCGAGCCCTGGAACATCAGGTGTTCGAACAGGTGCGCGAATCCGGTGCGGTCGCGCGGCTCGACGCGAAATCCGATCCGGTAATACACACCGACCGTGACCGTGGGCGCGGTCGCATCCTGCGCAAGCACGACCTTCAGGCCATTGCCGAGCTTGTAGTATTCGATCGGGATGTTGATCCCGGCGGGCGGCGCGGGTCCTGCACGGGTTGTGAGCGGCTGACTGACACATCCAGCCAGGACGAAAGCCGTGATGAGCCCGCTCCACTTCCGGTGCGATGCCATTTTCATCGCGGTGCCATCCGGATGGCCCCATCGAGCCTGATCGTGGTGCCGTTCAGCATGTGATTCGTGCAGATGGAAGCGACGAGCTCCGCGTACTCCTCCGGCCGCCCGAGGCGCGGCGGATACGGCACCTGCTTGCCGAGCGAGTCCTGCGCTTCCTGCGGCAGGCCTGCCATCATCGGCGTCTGGAACAGGCCGGGCGCAATCCCGACCACGCGGATGCCGAAGCGCGCAAGTTCGCGCGCGAGCGGCAATACCATTCCGATGACCGCGGCCTTCGAGGTGGCATAGGCGACCTGGCCGATCTGGCCTTCATAGGCGGCAACCGATGCCGTGTGGATCAGCAGGCCGCGCTCGCCGTCCGCGTCAGGTTCGTTGTTCTGCATCAGCGCAGCAGCCGCGCGATCGACACTGAATGTGCCGACCGTGTTGATGGCCAGCACGCGCTGGAACACGCTGGAGGGGAGGGGTCCATCCCGGCCCAGGAGCTTGCCGGGTGTCGCGACACCGGCGCAGGACACGGCCAGGTTCAGGCCACCCATCCAGTTCGCGGCTTCGCGGATAACGGATTCCACGGCCGATTCACTGGTAACGTCGCAGCCCCTGTAGCGGGCAGCCTTGCCAAGTGCGGCCGCTGCCGTCTCGCCGGCCTGGTCCTGCACGTCGAGGAGCGTCACCTTGCCACCCGCGGCGACCAGATGCCTTGCGGTTGCAAGCCCGAGGCCCGAGGCCCCGCCGCTGATGACGGCCTTGACCTGATCCAGCTTCATTTTCGTGTCCCCCGGGCGTCAGTTTACAGAGGTCGCCGGGGCCTGCGGCATGCTACAGACGCAGTCCACCGTCGACTTCGATCACGCGGCCATTCACAAAGTCGTTCCGGGCGATGTAGACAGCAGTCGAGGCAATCTCCGCCGGATCGCCAAGCCGACGCAATGGCACGGCTTCTGTGACCTTCGCCACGATCTCGGGTTTCATCGCAGCCAGGATTTCGGTCGCGCAGAAGCCGGGCGCGATGGCCACGCTGCGGATGCCGTGTCGCGCCAGCTCCTTGGCCCAGACGACCGTCATCGCCGCGACGCCGGCCTTGGCGGCCGAGTAGTTGGTCTGTCCGGCATTGCCTTCACGCGAGATGGAGGAAATATTGATGATCAGCCCGCCGTTGCCGAGGCGGATCATGCGTTCCGCTGCTTCGCGCGCACACAGGAAAACGCCGGTCAGATTGACATTCAGCACGGCGTTCCATTGCGCAAGCGTCATTTTGGCCTGGATTTCTCCGTCCTTCGCCTTGACCAGCAGCGCATCGCGTGTCACGCCGGCATTGTTGATCAGAACGTCCAGCCTGCCGTAGTCGCAAACGATTGATTCCATGCTGGCGATGACCTGCGATTCATCGGCGACGTCCGTGTGGTAGGGTCTGGCGCGCACGCCCAGTGCCGTGCATTGCGCGCAGGTCTCATCGAGATCCGCGGCAGTGATGTCGAGCGCCGCGATCTGCGCGCCCTCGGCCGCGAACGCGAGTGCCATGGCCCGGCCCAGACCGCGGCCGCCGCCGGTGATGGCGATCACTTTGTTGGAAAGCTGCATGAGAACCTTTACTGCAACTGCGAACAAGTGTGCAGACAATGTAACGGGGACAGCACGTTAGCGCGTCTTGCGCCGCAAAACAACCGACCGTTCAGACGGACTCTATGTCAAACAGCACGGTATCGGCGTCGACCAGTTCGCCGGCCCGCACGAGCACCTTGGCGATACGCCCTGCTCGAGCGGCTTTGATCGCGTGCTGCATCTTCATGCCTTCGACGACCGCCAGCACGTCACCGCGCGCGACGCTATCGCCGGCCTTGACGCGAAGCTCCACAACGCGGCCCGGCAATGGCGATGCGGGATGCGCATCGGCGTCCTCGACGGTTCGTTCGAACGGCCAGGCAGTGGCCAGCGCAATTTCATCCGTCCGCGCTCCGATGATCTGCAGCCGTGCGCCGTGACGGATCAATGCGATGTCGCGCGGGCCTGCGCCAGCATCGACACGGTAGCGATCACTGCCTTCGGCCAGCACGCACCCGGACAGGGATGGGCCGCTCGTCGCGATATCGATCCGGCTGCCCACACGGGAGGCGCGCAACTGCAGGAATGCCGGCGCACGCAAGCCTACCGCCAGCCGGCCGGAGCCTGCCATCCGCCAGGCATCGCCGCGCGACCACGGCGAGCTATCGCCGGCGCCGGCCGCCAGCTGTGCCGCGGCGTCCAGCGCAAGATTTGCCGCGAGCAGCAGGGACTCGGGCGCGGGCGGCGTGGGTTTCGTCAGCACTTCGAGTTCGCGATCCACGAAACCCGTGTCGACGTCGCCGGCGGCGAATTGCGGGTGCGCTGCGATTTCGCGCAACAATGGCAGGTTGGTCGCAACCCCGAAGATCGCTGTGTGGGCGAGGCGATCCTTGAGCGTCGCCAGCGCGGAGTCGCGGTCCGGGCCACGCGCGATTACTTTCGCGATCATAGGGTCGTAGTAGACCGTGATGGCGTCGCCATCCTCGACGCCCCGATCGACGCGCCAATGCGCGTCTTCGGGCGGACAGACGAAGCGCTCGATTTTTCCCGTCGACGGCAGGAATCCGCGGCGAGGGTCCTCGCTGTAGATGCGAGCCTCGATGGCATGGCCCTGCTGACGCAATTGATCCTGCGCGAGTGGCAGCCTTTCACCCGAGGCGACGAGCAGCTGCCATTCGACGAGGTCGAGACCCGTCACCGCCTCGGTCACCGGGTGCTCGACCTGCAGGCGCGTATTCATTTCCATGAAGTAGAACTCGCCGTCCGCGCTCACGATGAACTCGACCGTGCCTGCATTCACGTAACCCGCCGCCCTGGCCGTACGCACGGCGGCTCGGGTCATCGCGGCGCGTGTATCCGCGTTGATGAATGGGGAAGGGGATTCCTCTATGATTTTCTGGTAGCGGCGCTGGACCGAGCATTCCCGCTCGAAGAGATGCAGGCAATCGCCGTGGGCATCGCCGAAGACCTGCACTTCGACGTGCCGCGGGCGCTCGAGAAAGCGCTCGAGCATCAAGCGTCCGTCGCCAAAGGCGTTCTCGGCTTCACCGCGGGCGCCAAGGATCGCTTCCGGCAATTCGGCGGCCTCGCGCACGACACGCATGCCTTTGCCGCCGCCGCCGGCGACCGCCTTGACGAGCAGCGGAAAGCCGACGCGCAGGGCCTCGCGCTTCAGTACGCGATCGCTCTGGTCGTCGCCCATGTAGCCCGGCACGATCGGTACGCCGGCTGCGGAAACTATCGCCTTCGCTTCGTGCTTCAGGCCCATCGCACGGATTGCGGAGGCGGGCGGTCCGACGAACCGGATGCCGGCGGCCTCGCAGGCCTCGGCAAATGCGGCGTTCTCGGACAGGAACCCGTATCCGGGATGAATCGCGTCCGCACGCGTCGCGCGCGCGCCCCGAATCACGGCATCGGCGTCAAGATAGGACTCGCGCGCCGGCGCGGGCCCGATGCAGACAGCTTCGTCCGCGGTCCGGACGTGCAGCGCGCCGCGGTCCGCCGCGGAGTGCACTGCGATTGAATGAATGCCCAGCCTGCGGCAGGTCCGCATGATGCGGCACGCGATCTCGCCGCGATTGGCGATCAGGAGCCGGCGCAACATCAGTCGGGATCGCGCCAGTTCGCGCGGCGTTTTTCGAGGAAAGCGGACAGGCCTTCGGCGCCTTCTTCACTTCCGCGAATCCTTGCGATCCAGTGCGCCAGTTCGCCGCCCAGTTCCGCATCTGCCGAATCGGTACGGCCGGCAGCGCGGCGCAGCAGGGCCTTGATCTCGACCTGTGCGCGAGGCCCGCCGGCGAGCAGCGCATCGACGAGTTTTCCGGCAGCATCGGGAAGCGCCGCGTCGTCCACCGCCTCGTGCACGAGCCCGATTCGCGCTGCGGTCGCGGCATCCATGACTTCGCCGCTCAGCATGTAGCGCCCGGCCTGGCGGGCGCCGATCGCGCGAATCACGTAGGGAGAGATCATCGCGGGAATCAGCCCGAGCCTGACTTCGCTCAGCGAAAACCGGGCCGCACTGCCTGCGATTGCAATATCACAGGCCGCAATCAGGCCGATTGCGCCGCCGAATGCTGCGCCGTTGACGAGCGCGACAGTCGGTTGCGGCATGTGCGCGAGACGATCGAGCAGCGCGACAAAACGCCTTGCGGCCGCGACATTCTGCTCGGGCGCGGCGGATCCTGACGCGCGCATCTCGCCGATATCCGCGCCGGCGCAAAAAGCGCTGCCGGCGCCGGTCAGCAGCACGGCGCGCAGTCCGGTTTCGGCGGCGAGCTTTGCCAGGGCGTCGGTGAGCCCAGCAATCAGTTCCGCGCAGAGCGCATTGCGCTCGGCGGGCCGGTCGAGAATGAGGGTTGCAGTGCCGCGCGGGTCGCGCTCGATTCTGAGCATCGCCATCACATCCGGAATATGCCGTAGGACTCTGGCGCGGGTTCCGGCCCGCGGGCCACGACCGACAGTGCGAGCCCGAGCACGCGACGCGTATCCAGCGGATCGATGACGCCATCGTCCCAAATTCGCGCGCTGGCGTAATAAGGATTGCCCTGGCGCTCGTACTGCTCGCGAATTCCGTCCACGAATGTCTGCTGCTCCGCTTCGGGCCACTGGCCGCCACGCGCCTCGACGCCATCGCGACGCACGGTCGCGAGCACGCTGGCCGCCTGTTCGCCGCCCATCACCGAGATGCGCGCATTCGGCCAGGTCCACAGGAATCGACCGCCATAGGCGCGGCCGCACATCGCGTAGTTGCCGGCGCCGAAGGAGCCGCCGATGACCACGGTCAGCTTGGGAACGGTGGAGCAGGCGACCGCCGTCACCATCTTGGCGCCATCGCGGGCGATGCCCGCGTTCTCGTAGCGCTTGCCGACCATGAATCCCGTGATGTTCTGCAGGAACAGGAGCGGCACGCGGCGGCGATTCGCGAGCTGGACGAAGTGCGCGCCCTTCAGTGCCGACTCCGAGAACAGGATGCCATTGTTCGCCAGGATCGCCACGGGAAAGCCCCAGATATTCGCGAAGCCGCACACGAGTGTCTTGCCGTACAGCGCCTTGAACTCATGGAATTCCGAGCCGTCCACGATGCGCGCGATGATTTCGCGGACGTCATAGGGCTGGCGCAGGTCGCGGGGCAGGATGCCGTAGAGCTGGTCGGCTGGATAGGCAGGTTCCGTCGCAGCGCCGCCCTCGAGCCAGGGCGACGGGCGGAAATTGAGCGAGGCCACGATTTCGCGTGCCATCGAGAGCGCGTGGGCATCATTGTCCGAAAGGTGATCAA
>JAOUGR010000427.1 GCA_029857655.1 Gammaproteobacteria bacterium
GACATCGCGCGAGCGCTTTTCCAGTGCCAGCAACAGCTCGAACGGCCGGTCGCGCAGGGCCCTCAGGGTCGGCTCAGGCTGCATCCGTTCAGCCCGTGAGGAGCGCAGCCTGCGCTTTCTCCACGAGTTGGGCCGGGGTCACCGGCTTGACCAGGTAGTCGACCGCGCCCTGGCGCATGCCCCAGATGCGGTCGGTTTCCTGGCCCTTGCTCGACACCATGATCACGGGTATCGACCGGGTCGCGGGGTCGTTGGCGAGCGTGCGCGTGGCGCGGAAGCCGTCGACGCCCGGCATGACGATGTCCATCAGGATCAGGTCGGGCCGGATCTCGCGCGCCTTGCGGATGCCCTCGGCGCCGTCCGCTGCGGCTTCGGTCTCGAAACCGTGGTTTTCGAGCATGCGCCGCATCTGGAACACCTCGGTCGGCGAATCATCGACTATCAGAATGAGCGCCATGACCCTGCCTCCATCTGCCCGGTCACTGCCGGGTGACGTGCCGTTCGATCGCCGACAGCAGCTCGTCGCGCGTGAACGGTTTCGTCAGGTAATGCTCGGAACCGACGATCCTCCCGCGCGCCCGGTCGAACAGGCCGTCCTTGGAGGACAGCATGATCACCGGTATCGAGCGGAAGACCTTGTTGTGCTTGATCAGCGAGCAGGTCTGGTAGCCGTCCAGGCGCGGCATCATGATGTCCACGAACACGATGTCGGGCTGGTGGTCGGCAATCTTGGACAGCGCATCGAAGCCGTCCACGGCCGTGAAGACTTCGCAGCCCTCCTTGGCCAGCAGCGTCTCCGCCGTACGGCGGATCGTCTTGCTGTCGTCGATGACGAGCACTTTCAGACCGCTCAGGCGGTGCCCGTCACTAACGGCCGCTGCATTCTCCATCGGGTACCTCCGGCCCCGGCGCTGCTCCGGCCGGGCACTTGCAAGCTCGTCAGGAAGCGCCCTCGGTTTCGACGCCGGAGCGGCCTCCTTTTAACATATCGGTCCACCCCCTGCCACGCCGGAGCACCGGCCGGCAGGGCGGTTGCGACCGGTGACAGGTGTACTATGACAAGGCCCCCTGACGTGCAGTATCCGCGTCACATTCCCGCCAATCGGCCGGAGAGCATCTGATGGCAGCCCGACGCAGCCTTGCCGTGCTGATGGATCCCCTCGAAAGCATCAAACCGGCCAAGGATTCGACGATCGCAATGCTCGCCGCCGCCGCCCGGCGCGGCTGCGAAACCTGGTTCTTCACCCAGGCCGACCTGTCGGCGCGCGACGGCCGCGCCATGGCGCGGCTGCGGCCGATCGAGATCGCCGGCCAGGGCAAGGACTGGCACCGGACCGGCGAGCCGGTGGTGCGGCCGCTCGCCGGGCTCGACGCCGTGCTGATGCGCAAGGACCCCCCGTTCGACACCGAGTACGTCTACACGACTTACCTGCTCGAGCGGGCCGAGGCCGAGGGCGCGCTGGTCGTGAACCGGCCGCAGGGCCTGCGGGACATGAACGAAAAAGTCTACACGGCCTGGTTCCCGGACTGCTGCGCGCCCACCCTGATCACGCGCGACATGGATGCGATGCAGGCATTCCTCGCGGAACAGGGCCGCATCGTCTGCAAGCCGCTCGAGAGCATGGGCGGCCGCTCGATCTTCGTGATCGGCAGCGGCGACAAGAATGCCCGCGTCGTGTTCGAGACCCTGACGGACTACGGGCACCGCTACGCGATGGTGCAGCGCTATCTGCCCGAGATCGCCGAGACCGGGGACGCCCGCATCCTGCTGGTGGACGGCGAGCCGGTGCCGCACGTGCTCGCACGCATGCCGGGACCCGGCGACCACCGCGGCAACCTGGCGGCCGGGGCCAAAGGCGTGAGCCGGCCACTCTCCGACCGCGACCGCTGGCTCTGTGCACGCATCGGTCCAACGATGCGCGAGCGCGGCATGCTGTTCGTCGGGCTCGACGTGATCGGCGGCTTCGTCACCGAGATCAACGTCACCAGCCCGACCGGCATTCGCGAACTGGAGGCCGCGCACGGCGGCGACATCGCGGGTTCGCTGATCGACGCGGTGCTCGCTAGGCTCCCGCGGCGGTGAACAGGCAACTCACGCGGCCGCCCGGGTCCGAGTCGAGCGACCGGCTGACCGTCACCCTGTTCCTGGCGGGTGCGTTCCACCTGATCGTGATCCTCGGGATCACGTTCGCCCCGCCGCTGCAGGACCCCGCGCTGGTGCCGACTCTCGAGGTGCTGCTCGTCAACAACTCGCTGCCCGACGCGCCCGCCAACGCGCGGGCGAGTTACCTGGCCGAGCGCACCCAGCAGGGCAGCGGCAATTCGTCCGCGGCGCGGACCCGGCAGCCCGGGACGGGCGACGCGCCGCAGGAT
>JAOUGR010000428.1 GCA_029857655.1 Gammaproteobacteria bacterium
GGATAAAGTCCTCACCGATGCCCTCGACCAGCCAGGAACCGGCCTTGCCCTTGCGGCCTTCATTCACATGGCTAGCGAGAACCGAACCCTCCGGGTCCGCGAGAATGATCTCGACGCCAGGAGCCATCTGCCTGAAGCAGGTGGTAAGCCCGGCGATCGTACCGCTCGATCCGACACCGACGACGACCGCATCCACGCGCCCCTGCATCTGTTCCAGGATTTCCGGCCCGGTCGTCGTCGCGTGCGCCATCGGATTGTCCGGGTTGGCGAACTGGTTGATGAAGTAGGCGCCCTGTTCGCGCGCGATCCGGGCCCCGACGTCCTGGTAGTACTCGGGATGGCCCTTCTCGACATCCGAACGCGTCAGCACGACTTCCGCACCCATCGCGCGCAGGTTGAATATCTTCTCCTGGCTCATCTTGTCCGGCAGGACCAGGATCACCCGGTAGCCTTTCTGCGCGGCGACCAGCGCGAGCCCCAGCCCGGTATTGCCGGCCGTCGCCTCGACAATCGTGCCGCCGGGCTTGATGTCGCCGCGCCGTTCCGCCTCGCCAATCATCGAAACACCGATGCGGTCCTTGATCGATCCTGCGGGATTCATCAACTCGAGCTTCAGGTACAGCTCGCATGGTCCAGTGTCGATCCGCCCGACCTTCAGCATCGGTGTCCTGCCGACCATGTCGAGGACATTGCCATAGACCATCATGGTTGTGGCTCCGCAAGCAGGCTGCTATGAATATGGATTGTACCGGGAGACGCGACGTGGGTTGGCGACCGTTGATCTGGACCCTGCCGATCGCCACCGGCTGCGCCTGGGTGCTTGCGACGCCGTTTGCGGCGGTGGGGATTCCGGCCACGCTGGTTCACGACGATTCTCGCGTGCAGCAGGCGGTCGAACTCTCGCGCGAGCGGTTTCTCGCTGCACAGAAAATCGACCGGCTCGATGTGACCGTCCTGCTGGCAGCGCCTGAGGGGCGATGGCTGCGCGGCAGCGTCGGCGGGGAACGGCCTTGGTATCCGGCGAGCTGCGTGAAGCTGGGATTCGCGATCGCCGCCACCCATTGGTGCGAGGCGCATTCGAAGGGGCCGGATTGCCTGGACGCCTCCGTACGGCCGATGCTGCAGGATTCCGACAACGTAGCAACCGGCATGGTCGTGGATGCGATCACCGGCGTGACAAATGGCCCCGTCAAATCCGCCGATTTCGCGGCCTGGTTTGAACGGCGGCTCTACAGCGAGAACCTGCTTCAAAGCCACGGCTTGCTCGGCGGCCAGCGCCTGGTAACCAAGACCTACCCGACCAACTCGGGCGAAATGCCCGAGGATCTCGAAGCCCTGGCGCTTCAGCGGCACGGCCGGAATTCGATGACGGCCGACGGTTCTGCGCTCCTGATGCTCGCCCTGGTGACCGGCGAATTCGGCGCGGATGCCGCGGATTACCTGCGCTCGCGGCTGCGCCGCCCCAGGATTTCGCCGAACAGCGCCATGGGAGGCGGCTTCCCGGAGGGCACGGTATTCGAGAGCAAGATCGGCTCGGCCTACGACACGCTCGCAGAGATCGTGCACGCCGAACTGCCGGACGGTCGCAGGATCATCATTGCGGTTTATTCGAACGGGCGCGACCCTGAGGGGCCCGACGAACAGGATTCGACGGCGCTTGCCGGATTCGCCGCGCTGCTGCTCGAGGAACTCGGCAAATCGCGGGCTGCCCATGACTGAAGCCGCGAGGCGTCTGCGCGGCGTGCTTTTCATGATGGTCGCCGTCGGCGTCTTCGCGATCATGGACGCCTTGATGAAGCAGTTGACCGGCAGCTATCCGCCATTGCAGGTGGCCTGCCTGCGCGGCGCGAGTTCACTGCCATTTGTCGCCGCGTCATATCTGCTGATGGGCAAGCTGCAGTTGCTGCGACCCGTGCGCTACAGCCTGCATATCCTGCGCGCGGCACTTGCGATTGTGATGATGTGGGGATTTCTCTGGGCACTGTCGCGCGCCAGCATGGCCGACACCTACGCCATATTCATGAGCGCGCCACTGCTGGTCGTACTCGCCGCGTCCGTGATGCTCCGCGAGAAAGTGGACAGGCACATATGGTTTGCGATCTTGGCCGGCCTCGCGGGCGTCATCGTGATGCTGAAACCCACCGTGTCTGGCGTTGCGAGCCTGGCCGGGGTCGCGACGCTCCTTTCGGCGCTCGCTTATGCAGTCGTCGTCGTGCTGGTCCGTGTCCTGGCTCGCACCGACACGACGGCGTCGATGGTGTTCTGGTACCTGTTCCTGCTATCGATCGGCGCCGGCGTGCTGGCGGCGCCGGGTTGGATTTCCATACGCGCTGCAGACTGGCCCTGGATCGCCGCGGTCGGCCTG
>JAOUGR010000087.1 GCA_029857655.1 Gammaproteobacteria bacterium
CCTTCATTCAGCATGATGTCGTTGATCGTCAGGTACATCGCGTGGTCGGAAACCGGCGTCTTGATCTTGTAGGTCGAGCCGATCAGCACCTCGGGACGCTCGAGCTTCTCGTGCATCCATACGACCTTGCCGCCGCCGTCCTTGCGCGCCTTGGCTTCGCGCGCCGTTGCCGCCGCGCGGTCGGGCTCGGGCTTCTGCACCCGGTACTTCACAATCTTCTTGTCGAACTTCAGTCTGCTCATGTCCATGGTGCCTGGCCCGTCCTCAGAATCTGCCGTAATAGCCTTCTTTCAACGCGTCGAACAAGTTCGCGGCGGTATGTACTTCGCCGTCGTACTCGATCTCCTGGTCGCCCTTGGCTTCGACCTCGCTGCCGTCCTCGAGCGTGAACACATAGGTCGTGCTCTTGAGATCGTCCTCCTTGACCAGCACGCCCTGGTGCGCCTCCGGATTGAAGCGGAATGTCGTGCAGCCCTTCAGGCCCTTCTCGTGGGCATACAGGTAAATGTCCTTGAAATCCTCGTAGCGGAAATCGGTCGGCACATTCGCGGTCTTCGAGATCGACGAATCGACCCATTTCTGGGCCGCGGCCTGGATGTCCACGTGTTCGCGCGGCCCGATGTCATCGGCGGTGATGAAATATTCGGGCAGACGTTCGCCGGCCGATGTCGAGCCCGGCATCGCGCGCGGGTTGACCATTTCCCGATAAGCCAGCAGCTCGAATGAATAGACGTCGATGCGCTCCTTCGATTTTTTGCCCTCGCGGATCACATTGCGAAAATAATGGTGCGCGAACGAGGGTTCGATGCCATTCGATGCATTGTTCGCGAGTGAAAGCGAGATCGTGCCGGTCGGCGCGATCGACGAGTGGTGCGTGAACCGCGCGCCGACCGCCTCGATCTCCTTGACCAGTTCCGGCGCGGCCTCCGCGAGCCGGCGCATGTAGCGGCTGTAGCGCGCGTGCAGCACGCGCCCCGGCACGCGGTCGCCCACTTTCCAGCCGTCACGCGCCATCTCCGGCCGCTTTCTCAGCATCGCGCGGGTGACCGTGAATTCCTCACTCATGATCGGCGCCGGGCCCTTTTCGCGGGCCAGTGCAACACCCGCCTCCCAGCCGGCGATCGCCATCTCGCGGGCGACGTTTTCCGTGAACGAGACCGACTCCGCGGCGCCGTATTTCATGCCGAGCATCGTGATCGTCGAGCCCAGGCCGAGGAAACCCATGCCATGGCGGCGCTTGCGTGCAATTTCCTCGCGCTGGCGGCCGAGCGGCAGGCCATTGATCTCGACGACATTGTCGAGCATGCGGGTGAATACGCGCACGACCTCGCGGTATTCGTCCCAGTCGAACTTGGCCTCGTCGGTGAACGGCTGGCGAACGAATTTCGTCAGGTTAACCGAGCCCAGCAGGCAGGAACCGTAGGGCGGCAACGGCTGCTCGCCGCAGGGGTTGGTCGCGCGGATGTTCTCGCACCACCAGTTGTTGTTCATCTCGTTGACGCGGTCGATCAGCACGAAGCCGGGCTCCGCGAAATCGTAGGTGGACGTCATGATGACGTCCCACAGGCGCCGCGCCGGCAAAGCCTTGTACACGCGACAGGCGACCAGGCCGTCCTCATTGGTCACGTAGCCCTCGGATTCGGGCCATTCGCGCCACACGAAACTGTGCCGGTCCTCGAGATCGTGCTGCTCCGGGTCGTATTCGCGCGCCGGCAGCGGGAAGGCAAGCAGCCATTCGTGATCGTTGCGTACGGCCTCGACGAACTCGTCGGTCACCAGCAGCGAAAGATTGAATTGCCGCAACCGTCCGTTCTCGCGCTTGGCGCGGATGAAGTCGATCGCATCCGGATGACCGACGTCGAACGTGCCCATCTGAGCGCCGCGCCGGCCGCCGGCCGAGGACACGGTGAAGCACATGCGATCATAGATGTCCATGAACGACATCGGGCCGGAAGTATGCGCGCCGGCCCCCGAAACATAGGCACCGCGTGGCCGCAGTGTCGAAAATTCATAGCCGATGCCGCAACCGGCCTTCAATGTCAGGCCCGCTTCGTGGACCTTGTTCAGGATGTCGTCCATCGAGTCGCGGACCGTGCCGGAAACCGTGCAATTGATCGTGGAGGTCGCGGGCTTGTGCGCGAGCGCGCCGGCATTCGACATGATGCGGCCGGCCGGAATCGCGCCCTTGCGAAGCGCCCACAGGAATCGCTCGTTCCATTGTTCGCGCACTTGTTCGTCTTCGACATTCGCAAGTGCTGTCGCGACGCGCCGCCAGGTGTCGTCCATCGTGACGTCGATCGGGCTGCCGTCCTTCGCAGTCAACCGGTACTTGCGGTCCCAGATATCGAGCGACGCATCCTGAAACGAGATGTGATCCACGTCCTTCGGTTCGATCTTGACCGCAGTGCTCATTTTTTCTACGACGCCCCCTAAATATTGCGGTCTTGCGCGAATCCCGAAAAAATCTAGGCCTGCCCGGCGCGTGGCGCGGCCGCGTGCTTTCGATTTCGCTAGGCTCCCTGACTCTTTTTCTGACGCCCATCCTGTTCGCACCGGCGAACACAAGATGTTGTGTCAGGGTTATTAAATTATTTTCGCAGACGGGTTGGTGTCAAGGATTTCCTCAGGTAAAAAAGACCCCTAAAAACAGCCTGATATTTCAATGAGTTACGTACTGCACTTCAGGCGAATTCCGGCCGGCCGGTGCGTCGTCACCCATGTTGGGCGAAAATCTGCGCAACACAATATCTGGTATGCATCAATTCGCCATAAAACAAGCCGTGTCAGCACGCACAAGCGCTCGCACACCGGAAAAATGGCCGCGCCGTGCATCGGAACTTGTGGCATTCCGCTCCGGTCAGACATCCCGCATCACCGAGGTCCCGTCCAATGAGACAGTTCATTTTCGCCATTGCCGCCACATGCACCCTGCTGGCGCCAGTCGCCACGATTGCCCAGCCAGGAGATGTGTCGCAGCCAAGTTTCGCACCGCTCATCAAGCGCGTCGCGCCCGCGGTCGTCAACATCGCCGTGCGCGGCACGGTGGCCGTCGAGCGCAATCCGTTCTTCGACGACCCCGGGTTCCGGCGATTCTTCGGCATGCCCCCTGATGCGGCGCCGCGCGAGCGGGAATTCAGGAGCGCGGGTTCCGGCGTCATCGTCGATGCCAAGGGCGGCTACATCCTCACCAATGCCCATATGGTCGAGAACGCCACCGAAATCACCGTTTCGCTGATCGACGAACGCGAGTTGAAGGCAGAGGTGGTGGGCACGGATCCGCGCTCCGACGTCGCGGTTCTGCGGGTAAAGGAAGGCCGGCTCCCCGCCGAAATCCACCTGGCGGATTCCTCAAGGCTGGAAGTCGGTGATTTCGTGATCGCCATCGGCAACCCCTTCGGGCTGCAGCACAGCGTCACCTCCGGTATCGTCAGCGCCCTCGGCCGCACCGGCATCACACGCGACGGCTACGAGGACTTCATCCAGACGGATGCTGCGATCAATCCCGGCAATTCCGGCGGCGCGCTGGTCAGCCTCGACGGCGAACTGGTCGGCATCAATTCGGTCATCCTGTCCCGATCGGGCGGCAACATGGGCATTGGATTCGCCATACCGTCGAACCTGGTCCGTTCGGTCATGGAGCAGTTGATCGAGTCCGGCACGGTCAATCGCGGCCAGTTGGGCGTCACGGTGCTTAGCCTGACGGCGGACTACCGCAAGAGCCTCGGTCTCGGCGACGACATCCAGGGCGCACTCGTATCATCGGTCACGGAGGGTTCGGCTGCCGCGCGCGCCGGCGTTGAGGCCGGTGACGTCATCACGAGCGTGCGCGGCCAACCCATCAAGGGGGCCGCGGAATTGCGCAACTCCATCGGCATGCTGAGGGTCGGCGAATCAGTCGAGGTCGGCCTGCTCCGGGACGGCAAGCCCAGGCGCGTAACGGCGCAGCTGCGCGAACCAGCCCAACTCGCCGATGCGTCTTCGATTCACCCGGCGCTCGCCGGTGCCGACCTCGTCGAAGCACCCGAGGGCTCGGGCGGCGGGGTCATCATCAGGAGCGTGCAGCCCGACAGCCGGGCCGCGCAGGCAGGCCTCAGGGCCGAAGACCGCATCGTGTCGGTCAATCGCAGCCGCATTGCGGGTCTCGCGCAGCTGCGCGAAAGCACCAAGGACCAGACTTCGATGCTGCTGCAGATCCAGCGTGGCAACCAGATGCTGATCCTGCCGCTGCGCTGAACCGGCAACCGGCACGGCCGGGCCGGAGGCAGTCCACGCCGCTGATCGCCGTATAATCGCGTCATGGCGACGCGATCGGTCTGCGTGCTCGGGGGCTCGGGGTTTGTCGGTACACGGCTGTGCGCGGCACTCGCGCAGGAAGGCTGGCGTATCACCGTGCCGACCCGCAATCCCGCCGGGGCAGCGCGAAAACTCGGCATGATCCCTTCGCTCTCCCTGGTCGGTGCGGACATCCACGATCCGGGCCGGCTCGCCGGGCTCTGCGATCGCCAGCACGCGGTGATCAACCTGGTCGGGATCCTCAATGAACGCGGTCGCGATGGCAGCGGGTTCCGCCGCATGCATGCCGATCTCGCCGCCGGGATTGTCGGCGCCTGCCATGGGGCGCGCGTGGACCGCCTGCTGCAGATGAGTGCGCTGAACGCCGATGCCGATCACGGCGCAAGCCATTACCTCAGGAGCAAGGGAATGGCGGAACGCATCATCCGCAATGAATCTGGCCCGGACCTGCGCTGGACGATCTTTCAACCCTCAGTGATATTCGGCCCGGGGGACGGCTTCGTGAACCGGTTCGCCGGCTTGTTGCGGATGATCCCGGCTGTCCTGCCGCTGGCGCGCCCGGGTGCGAGATTCGCCCCGGTATGGGTCGAGGATGTCGTCGCGGCGTTCATGCATGCGCTGGCGAATGACGCCACGGCCGGCGAGGTCTACCAGCTCTGCGGGCCCGACCGCCTGACGCTCCGCGATATCGTGTGCATGGTGCGCGATGAACTCGGTCTTGCGCGCGCGGTTATTGGGCTGCCGAACTGGGCGTCGCGGATGCAGGCGGCGGTGTGCGATTTCGTGCCGGGCAAGCCGTTCTCGACCGACAACTACCGGTCGCTCACGGTCGACAGTGTTTGCAGCGTTAATGGTCTTGCGCGGCTTGGTATTCGCCCGCAGGCGTTGTCGGC
The DNA here is from genome assembly GCA_029857655.1 of Gammaproteobacteria bacterium. Classification (GTDB taxonomy): domain Bacteria; phylum Pseudomonadota; class Gammaproteobacteria; order Steroidobacterales; family Steroidobacteraceae; genus SCUD01. The sequence continues at coordinate 5,187 of JAOUGR010000087.1, forward strand.
AATCATGCCGCGCTATATCGGCGACAAAGGAACTGCCGGTCGTCTCTCGCGCTACCGGCAAAGCGCCAGCCGATAACGGCGGTCATTGGCACAGTCCATCGCGGTTGTGCCGCACGCGGCGAGCGGGATCCGGCGGGGTGTCCCCTCGCTGCGCCAGAACTTTATGCTCCGCTCAGGGACGCCCCGCCACCTCGCTCGCTGCGCGGATATGTGGCGAAGAAGCCTACAGCCGACGTTGGCAATCAGCGCTTATCGCTCGGGCAGAGCGCCGATCTCGCTACCGCATCGTGGGCGAGTGAGCGGATTGCGGCGTAGTACTCGGGCAGGTTGCCGTTGTGGTCGGCCAGCAGTGCGGTCAGGGCGGGGACGCAGCGGTGGTAGGTGGCGACCGCAGCCAGGCGGGCGTTGTTGAGGTCGCCGGCCGTCGTGAGGCCGAGTGCTGAAAGCGATTCGCGAAGGCGGGCAAGTTCGGCGGCCTTGGCGCCGCGCATTTCGTCGGCGGGCGCGCCACTTGCATAGAGCTTCGCCAGGCGTTCGCGGGTTGCGACCATCTGTCCGGCGAGTTCCTGTTCACGACCACGCGACGCCACGAATGCGGTCAATTCAGCGTCGCGGCCGAGGTGGCTGAGCCAGCGGCCTGCGCCCTCGTTCTCGACCACGGTGGCGAATGCCTCGTTGAAGTCGCTGTCGCCAGGCAGGTAGGCCTGCTGGTGGGCGAGTTCATGGAAAATGAGCGCGGCGAGCTCGGCGTCACCATAGCGGAGCATCGTATTGAGCACCGGGTCGCGCAGGTGCCCGAGCGTGGAGTAAGCCAGTGCGGGCCCGATGTAGACATCCTGGCCCCTGCCCGCCACCCGCGCTGCCGCACGTGCCGCGCGTTCTTCCCTGAAATAGCCACGGTAGGCGACGCATCCGGCGACCGGAAAACACCACCGCTGTGGCGTGACCGAAAACTCGGGCGCCGCGAACAGGTTCCAGGTCGCATAGGGCCGCCCGAGGTCCGCATAACTCCGATAGCTGCCATTGTCCGGCAGTCCCAGGCCCGTGATCGCAAACTCACGCGCGCGGCTCGCGTACTCGAGCCGCTGGCGCAGCGCCGGTTCCGTGCCTTCGCGCGCGATGAGATCCGCTATCGGCTCGCGGCGGCGGTTCATGTCGAGCTGCCCCGCGGCCAGGTGCAGGTAGTAACAGCCCGAAAGCGCGAGGGTTCCCGCCGCGAGCGCAAGGCGCGCGATCGGGCGCAATTGGGCATCGGTTAACATGGCGAAATGGAAGTCTATCTGGTCGGCGGCGCGGTCCGTGACGAGCTGCTCGGCCGGCCGGTGCGCGAGCGCGACTGGGTAGTCGTCGGCAGCACGCCGCAGGCCATGCTGGACGCCGGTTACCGGCAGGTCGGCCGCGACTTTCCCGTGTTCCTGCACCCCGAGACCAGCGAGGAATACGCGCTGGCGCGCACCGAGCGCAAGACCGGCCGCGGGTACCACGGATTTGAACTGCAATTCTCGCCCGATGTCACGCTCGAAGATGACCTGCGCCGGCGCGACCTGACGGTCAACGCCATCGCCCGCACAGCCGACGGCACGTTGATCGATCCTTGCGGCGGCTGCAGCGACCTCGAGGCCCGCATGCTGCGTCACGTATCGGATGCCTTCGATGAGGACCCGGTGCGCATCCTGCGTGTCGCGCGTTTCCTGGCGCGATTCCAGCCGCTCGGCTTCAGCGTCGCGGCGGAGACGCAGGCGCGCATGCGCGCGATGGTCGCCTCCGGCGAGGTTGATGCACTCATTGCCGAGCGTGTCTGGCAGGAAACCGAACGGGCACTCGCAGAGCCCGCGCCCGAAGCGTGGCTCAAGCTCCTGCACGACTGCGGTGCGCTCGCGCGCATTTACCCGGAACTGGATGCGCTCTACGGCGTGCCACAACCCGAAAAATGGCATCCGGAAATCGATACCGGCCTGCACATGGAACTCGTGCTGCAGGCAGCCGCCGACCTGACACCTGAGCCACGCATCCGGTTTGCCGCCCTGATGCACGACCTTGGCAAGGGCCGCACACCCCGCTCGCAATGGCCGACACACCGCGGGCACGAGGAACGCGGCGTAGCGCTTCTGCGCGGGGTCGCCGAACGCCTGCGCGTTCCCGGCGACTATCGCGATCTCGCAATACTCGCCGCGCGCTGGCATGGACTTGCCAATCGCGCCATGGAACTGCGCCCGCGGACCACCCTTGAGCTGCTGGACGCCTGTGACGCAATGCGCCGGCCCGATCGATTCCGCGAGCTGCTGCTCGCGTTCGAGGCCGACTGGCGCGGCCGCGGCGGCTGGCGGCAGCGCCCTTATCCGCAGGCCGAGCGCCTCGGCCGCGCGCTCGATGTGGCGCTCGCGACCACGCTCGACAACACGGATCGCGAAGGACTTCCGGGTGAGCAGATCGGCGTGCTGCTGCGGCGGCGGCGCCTGGCGGCGCTTCGCGGAATGGACTGAA
>JAOUGR010000088.1 GCA_029857655.1 Gammaproteobacteria bacterium
GTAACCATCGAGGATCCGGTCGAGTACCAGTTGCCCGGCGTTCTGCAGATTCCGGTCAACGAGAAGAAGGGGCTGACGTTTGCGCGCGGACTGCGGTCGATCCTGCGCCACGATCCGGACAAGATCATGGTCGGCGAAATTCGCGATCCCGATACCGCGCAGATCGCGATCCAGTCGGCTTTGACCGGTCACCTGGTTTTCACGACGGTTCACGCCAACAATGTGTTCGACGTGCTGAGCCGCTTCGTGCATATGGGCGTCGACCCGTACAGTTTCGTCTCCGCGCTCAACGGGATCCTGGCCCAGCGGCTGATCCGCATCGTGTGCCGCCAGTGCGCCGAGGCAGTCATGCCTTCCCGCCAGCTGATCGAAGAAGCCGGCATCTCGGTGGTGAATGGAACCAGCTACTCATTTCGCGCCGCCGCCGGCTGCGGGCATTGCCGTGGAAGCGGCTATCGTGGTCGCAAGGCGATCGGCGAATTGCTGGTGCTCAACGACGAGATGCGCGAGGCGATTGTCGGACGCGTTCCGGTGCGGCAGCTTAAGGAGCTCGCGGAGAAATCCGGCGTCAGGCTGATCCGCCGCGCTGCGATCGAGTTGGTGCGCAACGGAGAGACCACCATAGAGGAGGCCAATCGTGTCACCTCAATGGCGTGATGAAGTCGGGATTTTCCTCGGACCGCGGCGAATCGTGCTCAATCGCATGCAACGCGGCCTGCGGCCAGTCTGCGTCGCCGAGCACTCAGTGCCGGTCGAGGGCGGCGGTTTCAACGGATGGGCGCCGGCGCTGGCAGTGCTCGCGGCGGAAATGGCGGATTCCCGCTGGCGCGGCGCGAACGCTCGCGTCGTGATTGCCAATCACTGGGTCAGGTACGCGATCGTGCCCTGGAGCGCGGACCTGGCGGACGACGCCGAGCGGCTTGCGCACGGCCGCCTGCTGCTGCAGGAAGTCTATGGCGATGCAATAGATGGATGGACGGTGGCGCTTGGCGAGACCACATTTGGGCGGGCGCAACTAGCCTGCGCGATGCCGTCAGATCTGCAGGCGGAGTTGCAGCTGGTAATGGAGTCTGCGGGTCTGCGATTGCTGTCGCTGCAGCCAAATCTCGTGGTCTCCTTCAATCGCTGGCGGCGTCGCATGTCGCCCGCTGGCGGTTGGCTGGTGCAGATCGACGAAGGCACGCTGGCGGCCGTGCGGCTGAATGGCGAAAGCTGGGAGGAAGTGCACTGCGTACGTATCGGTACCAACTGGTCGGCGGAACTGAAGAGGCTTCAGACATTCGGCCGTCTCGCCAGCGGCCGTTCGGAGTCTGCCCGCGTCCTGGTCGAGGCGCCGTACTGGCTGCGACAAATCGCGTCGGAGACCAGCGAGTCGCTCGAATGGCTGGATGCTGGTGACAATGTGACGGGTACGCTCGACAGGCTGGGCCAGATTGCGGGGATGCACGCATGAGCATTCCGGCCATGAGACTCGATTTCGCATCGACGGGCCGGCGACCGCGCAAGGGCCCCATCGCTCTCGTGGCGATTGGCATTGTCTCCCTCGCGCTCACGCTCGCGACCTATCAGCAGTTCAGGGGGCGGGCCGATGGCCTGGAGCTCAGGCTCGCTGCATTCACCGGTATGCCGGGCGCAAGCAGCGCACCGGCCGGGGATTCGAGCAAAGCGTTTGCGGACGCGGATGCCGTCGTCGCGGAGCTTGCGACGCCATGGGGCCAGCTGCTCGCCGACCTCGAGCAGGCTGCCACCGACAGCCGCGATTCGGTCGCGTTGCTCGCGATTGAGCCTGACCGTGAAAACGGACAGGTCAAGATCGTCGCCGAATCTCGCACGCTGCCGGCCGCGGTAGCCTTCACCAGGCGCCTGCAGGAAAGCGGGGCGCTGATGTACCCGATGCTGGATAGTCATGAAATCCAGACCGACGACCGTTTTCGTCCGGTGCGTTTCCAGATCACCGCGACCTGGAGACTGAAGTCATGACCCATACTGCCGAAAAGAGCATGCAGGTCATCCGCTCCACGTCCTGGATTGCGGCAGCCCGCCGTGCCGCCACTTCGTGGTATCCGCGAATCCACTGGCAGGGCAGCTCGCTGGTCGCGCACGGGCTGCGCCGCCTGCAAGCCATTCGCTTCGATCGGACGCCGCGCATCGGGCGGATGACCGGCATCGGTCTCTTGCTGCTGACCGCGAGTGGGGTCCTGTTCGTGAGCACCGTGCTGCCCCTAACACGCAGCGTCGCAATCCTTGAAGTGGAGGCGGCGCGCCTTGAGGCTGCGGCCCGATCTGGGACGGCCACGATCCGGTCGCCGTCCGCGCAGTATGATGCCTTCGTCAAGCGCCTGCCCACCCAGCCGGAACTGCCGGCGATTCTCACCGTGGTCGTGAATCAGGCCACCGACGCCGGCCTGGAGCTCGTGAGCGGGCGCTACGAGTTCACACCGGCCAAGTCAGGAAAGATAGCCCGCTATCGCCTGGCGTTTCCGGTTCGCGGCAGCTATCCGCAACTGCGCAGGTTTATCGACGGTACGCTCGGCGCCGTGCCTGCGGTTGCGCTCGAAGGACTCAGGCTAGAGCGCGCGTCCGTTGAAGAGGAAGTACTGGATGCAGACCTCAGATTCGAGGTCGTCGTGAGGAGCGGCACATGAAATTACTGGCAGCACCCCAAACCAGCCGGAAGAAGCGTGTCTTGGCGGTTCTCGCGGTCCTGACCACCGGCCTGCTCCTGTTTGGTCCGGACGATCCGGCGGGTACGGCCGCGGTCGTGCAGTCCGATGCTTACGCATCCACTACGGACACGTCGGGTGCGGCGCAGACGCGACGCGCGCTTGAATTTCCCACGCGCATTGCGGGGGATCACGAAATACTGCAGGTGTTCGGCGGGCATTCCTGGTATGTCGCGCCGCCGCCGGTAGCAATCGTGCAAATGGCTCCGCCGAAACCGGTCGCGCCGCCGCTGCCATTCGCTTACCTGGGCCGATTCGTCGAAACGGGCGGCAAGCCGGTTTACTACCTTGTGAAGGGGGACCGTGCCTACGATGTCCGGGTCGGCGAGACGCTTGACGGCACCTACACCCTTGATGCCGAGGACAACGGACGTCTGCTCTTTACCTACCTGCCACTCAAGGAACGCCAGTCACTCGGCGTCGGGAAGTAATCTGTGCTGCAACCACGCCACCTGTTAATCACGTTGATCATGCTGGCAGCCGCCCTGGCTGCTGGCTGTGCGACCGACCGGCTGCACAAGGAAGGTTTGCAGGCGATTGAAGCCGGCCAGTACGAAGAGGGTCTGCAGAAGCTGGAGAAAGCGGTAGCCGCGGATCCTGCCAACCTGACTTATCGCCTGGACCTCCAGGGTCGTCGCGAACAGGCCATTCAGGTGTTGCTGGGCGAGGGCGACCGGGCCCGCGCTGCCGGTCGGCTCGATGATGCCCAGGCGACCTATCAACGCGCGCTGGTCATTGATGCCGGTAACGCCCGCGCGCAGGCTGGTCTTGCTGCGATCAAGACCGACAAGCGCCACGCCGAGGTGGTAGCCGCGGCGAAACGGGATATCGATCAGGGCAATCTTGACCAGGCGGAAACCCGGTTGAGGGAAGTGCTGGCCGAGAACCCGGGGTCGGCGGCGGCCAACAGCCTGCGGGCGCAGATCGACGCGGCACGCGGGCCGCGCAGTGTCACACCGCACCTGAAGTCCAGCGAGAATCGTTTGGTCACGCTGCAGTTTCGCGATGCCGCTACAAAAATGGTATTTGAAGTGCTCGCGCGGCAGACCGGAATCAACTTCATCTTCGACAAGGACGTCAAGAGCGACGGCAAGACGACGATTTTCGTCCAGAACGTGCCCGTCGAGCAGGCAATCGGACTGATCCTTGGCCAGAACGCCCTCGGCCAGCAGGTGCTGTCCCAGAATATGGTGTTGATCTATCCGAACACGCCGGCCAAGCAGAAGGAATACCAGAGCCAGATCGTGCGCACCTTCTACCTGTCCAATTCGGACCCGAAGCGGATCATGGAGATGCTTAAGACGATGCTCGACGCGAAGACACTCTTTGTCGACGATCGCGCCGGCGCCGTGGTGATGCGCGACACACCGGAAGCCGTGCGAATGGCCGAACGGCTGATCGCCTCGATCGATGTGCCCGAGGCCGAGGTGATGCTGGAGGTGGAGGTGTTGGAGCTCACGCGGACCCGCCTGGAGCAGCTCGGTATCAACTACCCAAGCCAGGTAACGATGAGGCCGACGCCGCTCGCCGGTGATCCGCTGGTGCTTGCTGACCTCAAGGACCAGGACGAGACGACGATTCAGATCAGCCCGATTTCTGTCACGGTGGACCTGCGCAAGGAAGTCAGCACGTCAAACCTGCTGGCGAGTCCGCGGATCCGTGCCCGTAACCACGAGAAGGCCAAGATCCTGATCGGCCAGCGCGTTCCGGTGATCACGAGCAGTACCATCGTGCTGAACGGTGGCAACGGCACCAACACCAATGTGCAGTATGTGGATGTCGGCCTGACGCTCGAAGTGCAGCCGGATATTTATCTGGACGGCGATGTCGCGATCAAGGTCAATCTCGAGGTCAGCAACATCATCCGTGCGATCGAAAGTGAAGGCGGCACGCTGGCCTACCAGATCGGCACACGCAATGCCTCGACGCTGCTGCGGCTGAAGGATGGCGAGACACAGGTGCTTGCCGGGCTGATCCAGGACACGGATCGCCGTACGTCGAACCGCATTCCAGGACTGGGCGACATACCGATTGTGGGCCGGCTGTTCGGCACGCGAAACGATGACGCGGAAAAGAGCGAGATCGTATTGTCGATCACGCCGCGCATCATCAGGGCGCAGTCGCGGCCGTCGAGCGACAACATCGAATTCTACTATGGCACGGACGCGAATCAGCGTGCCGTACCGCTGGGCGCGGGCTCCGTGGCGGGCGCGGCTTCGGTGCGGGTGGCGTCAAGCACTTCGCCGGCGACCGTCGCGCCGCAGGCTGGCGCCTATGATGGCAATACCGACGATCCAACAAACGAAGGGGCCGATACGACGCAACCGGAACCAGTCACCCGCCCCACGTTGCGGCTCGACGGGCCTGGTCAGATTGCGGTTGGCCAGGATTTCGAAGTGACCCTGCAGCTCGACAACGCGCAGTCGATCGCTGCCATCAAGTCGGTGCTCCGATTCGACCCCAGTGTCCTGCAGTTCACGAGTGGTGCGGCCGGATCGCTGGTCCCGGGCGACCAGCAGCAGGCAGGCGAGCCACGCGCCGACACGGGCCCGGGCCGCGTGCGATTCGAGATCGGCGGGACTTCAGTCAGCGGCAACGGAGCGCTGTTTACCGCGAGATTCAAGGCGCTGCAGCCCCGCCCGCAGACGATGGTCACGATCCAGCAGTTCACGGCCACCGATGCCAGTGGAGAGTTGATAGGCGCGATGGCGCCGCGCCCGCTGGTGGTCGTGGTGACGCCATAGGGGCGGCCATGCGCGCGCGGGGCTTCACGCTCATCGAACTCGTCATCACGGTCGCAATCGTCGGATTGCTGGCGACCGCGGCATTTCCGCTGGCCGAGATGGCGGCGCGCCGGACCAAGGAACAGGAATTGCGTCTCGCACTCAGGGAGATTCGCGACGCTCTGGACGCTTACAAGACGGCGTTCGACGCGGGCCACATCGAACAGGAGGTCGGGCAGACCGGCTACCCGCCAGATCTGGAATCGCTCGCTGCAGGTGTCGAGGACGTCAAGGATCCCGAGGCAGGCCTGATCTATTTCATGCGTCGGGTGCCGAGAGATCCCTTGTTCCCGGACGCGACCGCATCGGCCTCCAAATCCTGGGGATTGCGCAGCTACGAGAGTCCGCCCGATGATCCACAGCCGGGCGTTGATGTCTTCGATGTCTATTCCCTGTCACCCGGCACCGGCCTCAATGGAGTGAAATACCGTGACTGGTAGAAATTTCGCCCGCTCAATGCACACGGGGTTCACGCTGATCGAGCTGCTGGTCGTCATTTCGATCATCGCGATGCTCCTGACCATCGCCGTCCCGCGCTACTTCCGCAGCCTGGATCAGTCAAAAGAGACGGTACTACGGCAGGATCTTACTGTGCTGCGTGATGCGATCGACAAGCACGTGGCGGACAAGGGCCAGTACCCGGAGTCGCTGTTGGCGCTGGTGGAGCAAGGCTACATTCGCAAGATTCCCGACGATCCGTTCACCAAGTCTTCCGAAACCTGGGTCCTCGTTCAAAGCGACGACCCGGAATCCGCTGGCGTGCGTGACGTGCAGAGTGGCGCCGAAGGCGCCGGCATATCCGGCGTGCCATTCGACGAATTCTGAGCACCCGATGTGCGGCTACGATGCGAAGTCCTGCTCACCTCGCCGTTCGGCGGGATTCACCTACGCGGGTATCCTGTTCGCGATCGTGGTGCTCGGCCTGTTGCTCGGGCTGGCCGGCACACTGTGGTCCACCTCCGAGCGGCGCGAACGCGAAGCGCGATTGCTGTGGACCGGCGATCAATACCGTCGTGCCATCGCGAGCTATTACCTCAAGGGGCCCCCGGGCATCAGGCAGTATCCGCAGTCGCTTGACGACCTGATCACGGACCAGCGCGGGTCGCTGCTGCAACGGCACCTTCGGCGTCTTTACCCGGACCCGATGACGGGGGAGGCCGACTGGCAGCTCGAGCGACAGGCGGACGGCGCGATCATAGGCGTGCGCAGCGCCTCCCAGCGGCGACCGATAAAGCAGGCTGGATTTCGCCCGCAAGATGCGGCGTTTGAGGCTGCAGCTTGCTATTGCGACTGGTCATTCACGTATCTGCCCCAGTTGGCGAACCAGACGGGTGGTGACCCGAGCGCCAGTAGGGAACTGTGATGCAGTTCACGTTCTTGGGCGAGTACCCGCAGGATATGTCAAGCCGGCAGATAGCGGACTCCGGGCTTAAGTATAGTTGCCTGGTACCAGAATTCCGAAAATACAATACCTTAAAAACAGTACATGGCGCATTCTGGAGTTCAGGCAGGGGAGACTCGGAAACTGAACGGAGTCCGGATCGACGGCCAGCACGCTGGACCGGCGCCAGAGCCGGCGCGGCTTCGGCTCGCGCTCATCGACGACCATCTGATCCTGCGCCAGGGCCTGCGGGCGTTGCTCGAAATGGAGCCCGACCTTGAGATCGTAGGCGAAGCAGGCGATTCGGCAGGCGCTATCGAACTCGTAAATCGGACCCAGCCTGACCTGCTCATTTCCGACATCGGGCTGCCCGGCAAATCTGGGCTCGAAATTATTGGCGAGTTGCGCGCCAGCTGTCCCAACCTCAAGGTGCTCATACTGTCGGCGCACGGCAGTGAGGAATACATCCGGGTGGCGCTCAACGCTCACGCGGATGGCTTCGTGCTGAAGGATTCGAGTCGCGAAGAGTTGCTGCAAGCGATCAGGCAGGTCGCGAAAGGCGAACAATACCTGTGTCAGAAGATAACGGCCCGTGTCGTTTCCGGTTATCTGCGTGGCCGCACTTCGCAGAGTGGCGAGCGCGGGTCAAAAATGATAACCGACCGGGAACGCCAGGTGCTGATCTGTATTGCGGTGGGACTAGCTAACAAGTCGAT
>JAOUGR010000429.1 GCA_029857655.1 Gammaproteobacteria bacterium
GGAAGTGGCGCGGCGCGCGAATGCGCTTGGCATGACCGTTATCGCCACGCGCAATACGCCCCACGAGAAACCGCCGTTTGTCAGCGAACAGGGCCTGAGCAAGGACCTGCTGGCATTCGCCTCACGCGCCGACGTGATCGTCAATGCCCTGCCCCTGACGCTGGAAACGAGGGGCATCTTTGACAAGGCCTTCTTCAACGCTGTGAAGCGCGGCGCGCTCTTTATTAATGTGGGTCGCGGGCCCAGCGTCGTGACGCCGGAACTGGTCGCGGCGCTCGAGGATGGCCGGATCGGCGGTGCAGGCCTCGATGTCACGGACCCTGAACCCCTGCCGCCCGATCATCCGCTGTGGCATGCGCCGAATGTCCTGATCACGCCGCATGTCTCGGCGCTTGTCGGGTCGAGCGACGAGCCGCGCTGGCTGATCGTGCGTGAGAATTTGCGGCGTTATGCTGCCGGCGGCCGCCTGTTGTCGGAAGTCGACGTGCAGCGGGGCTACTGAGACCGGGCTGTGTCGAATCGCACGTCGCTGCCGGACGATCGTCTCTACGACCATCTGCTCAGAAAATCGCTGCGCGAACCGGCGGCCCTTGCCGCGCTGCATCCCGAGCCCGCGGCGCATCCGCGCGGGAATTCAACGACCATTTGCTGGCGGACCCGCGTATCGACCTGGCGCTCGCCCGCCGGCGAACCTGCGGGCCGGCTTCCACTCCGTGGAGACGCGAGTATGATCAACTGAGGCAGACCGGAGTGGATGCATCATGAACCGAATTCACCTCGCCCCGTGGATCGCCTTGATCTTGCTGGCCGGCCTCGCCGGTTGCGAAAGCGCCAAGGTGCCCGAGGCGTTTCCGCAGGCCGCCGCGGATGGCTGGCTCGCGGCATTCAATAGCGGCGATGCCGAGGGGCTCGCACTGATGTACAGCCCCGAGGCGGAAATCCTCCCGCCAGACCAGCCGATCGTCAGCGGCTACGAACCAATCCGGGAGTTCTGGATGACCTTCAATCCCGGCAATGTGCGGCTTGAAACATCCGAGGTCGAAACCATGAAGGTCGGAGACTACTGGTACCGGGAAGGTACCTACAGCCGGCTGTACCCGAATGAAGGCGAGCCGCGGGTCGGCAAGTTCATCGAGCTATGGACGAGGGTGGATAGCGCCTGGCTTATCCACCGCCACATGTGGAGCCCGAACGCGCCGTCCTACTAGTGGAACAGGCGATGAGCAGAGCTGCGGGGATACTTGTTTCAGTCGTGCTTGCGGCTGGCTGCACGCAGAGTCCGGCACCCGAGCCGTTTCCGCAGGACGTCGCGGACACCTGGATCGAGCGATATGCGGCCAACGACGCGGCGGGTGTCGCGGCGCTTTATACGGAAGACGCGCAATTGCTGCCCCCCGACATGGAAGTCATCAGCGGTCGCGCGGCGATCCAGGAATTCGTCGCGAACACCAATCCGCCCGGCGGCCCGCAATTCGAGATCGCGACGATCGAGACACTGGTATTCGGCGATTACGCCCATCGCCAGGGCAGCTTCACGATCAGGGATCCGGGCGGGCCCGTGCTCGAATCCGGCAAGTTCATCGAATTGTGGAAAAAGAGCGATGGCAAGTGGCTGATCCACCGCGACATGTGGAGCTTCAACGCGCCGCCTCCTGAAACGGATACGCGATCCGATGAACCTTCGTGACCATGTCGAGGCGATCCTGCCGGAATGGGAGCGTTGGTATCCCAGTCTGTTCGATGCGGCCCAGGACCTGGGCGTAATCCGCGCGCGGGTCTGCCCGCCCTCATCCCTGCTGTTGTCGCGGCGGCACGCGGTAATCTACGGCGAAGCCGTGCAGGCATTTCGCGAACGCTGGAACGCGCTCGAAGAAGAAAACTAGCGTTCCGCTTGCCAGCCAGCGCGCGTGACGCGCCACTCACCGCCCTCTTGCGCGAGCCGCAGGTCGAAATGATAGATATCGGCGGCGAAGTCCCAGGTCGATTCCGACTCGCGTCCCAGCATGCCGACCGTCACCTGCGCCCGCGCGACCTCCGCGCCTTGGAGCTCGATGGCGTCGATACGCGTGATCAGCCGTATGGACTGGTGGGCAATCAGGTAACCGTGCAGGTATCGACGGAGTTCATCGGCGCTACGGCCGTCGCCGTCGCGGTAGTCGTCTGCGATCAACTCACGCAGGGATGAAGCGTCGCGCGCCTCGGCTGCAGTCTCCGCGGCCCCGACCAGGGCGCGGATCTCGTCTTCGGGCGAGGCGCCGGACCCGCAGGCCGCGAGAATCCAGGCTGTGGCAACGAGCCAGTTACGCGCGCGCAGGATAGGTTTCCCACTGTGGCAGCCCGTC
>JAOUGR010000090.1 GCA_029857655.1 Gammaproteobacteria bacterium
GAGAAGGAAGCGAGTGCGATCCTGCGCCGTGTCGAGGAGGGCGTCGAGAAGCCGAAGCCAAAGGTGTTGTTCGAGCCTGGCGAGATGGTGCGCGTGACCGACGGCCCGTTCAACGATTTCACGGGCGTGGTCGAGTCTGCCAATTACGAGAAGAGCCGCCTGCAGGTCGCGGTTCAGATTCTTGGCCGGTCGACGCCGGTCGAACTGGAATTCGGGCAGGTGGAAAAAGTCTGAACCGGGGAGCCGCAAGGCGCTTGCACCCGGGAGTGAGGAACGATGGCAAAGAAAGTACAAGGCTATATCAAGTTGCAGATTCCGGCGGGCGGGGCCAACCCGAGCCCGCCGGTGGGGCCCGCGCTCGGACAGCAGGGCGTCAACATCATGGAATTCTGCAAGCAGTTCAATGCGGCGACGCAGAAAGAGGAGAAAGGCCTGCCGATCCCCGTGATCATCACGGTGTTCAGCGACCGCAGTTTCACGTTCGTGCTGAAGACGCCGCCGGCTGCGGTGCTGATCCGCAAGGCGATCGGCATCGAGAAGGGTTCCGGCACGCCGAATACGAAGAAGGTCGGCAAGATTTCGCGCAGGCAGCTCGAAGAGATCGCCAAGACCAAGATGCCCGACCTGACCGCCGACGGTCTGGATGCAGCCGTGCGGACCATCGCCGGCAGCGCGCGCAGCATGGGCGTCGATGTGGAGGGCGTCTGACATGGCTACCTTATTCAAGCGCCAGAAGCCATGGAGCGAGCGATTGAAGCCCGGCCAGCTTTACCCGGTCGACCAGGCCGTGGAACTCGTCAAGGAATTCGCCAATGCGAAATTCGACGAGGCCGTCGATGTCGCGATCAATCTCGGCATCGATCCTGCCAAGTCGGATCAGCAAGTGCGTGGCTCGACGGTCATGCCGCATGGCACGGGCAAGAAGGTCCGCGTCGCGGTATTTACGCAGGGCAAGAATGTCGATGCGGCACGGGAGGCCGGCGCTGATGTCGTCGGTCTCGAGGACCTCGCGGAAAAGGTAAAGGCGGGCCAGATCGACTTCGACGTCGTCGTCGCGAGTCCGGATGCGATGCGCGTCGTCGGCCAGCTCGGCCAGATCCTGGGCCCGCGCGGACTGATGCCGAACCCGAAAGTCGGTACCGTGACGCCGGATGTTGCGAACGCCGTCCGCAATGCGAAATCAGGCCAGGTGCGGTATCGCTGCGACAAGGGCGGCATCGTTCATTGCACGATCGGCAAGGCCAGCTTCCAGCCGGCCGCGCTCAGGGAAAACCTGCTGGCGCTGCTGGCCGATCTGCAGAAGCACAAGCCGTCGACGTCGAAGGGCGTTTACGTGCAGCGCGTGACTGTGTCGTCGACGATGGGCCCCGGCGTCGCCGTGGACCGCTCGACACTGGGAATCTGAGGAGAAGATTTTTTCGGTGCCGGGCACGGGCCCGGGACCGTGGGACGGTGGCCGAAGGCCGCCGGACCATCGAAGACCGCAGGCGGGGTGATGGCCCCTTAATGGATGCCTGCGCAGATGGTGGAAACCGAGTCAGTGTTCACTGGTGAAGGTTGCCATCAGCCGGTCGCAAGTGGCCGGCACAGGGGTGGGCGCGCAGATGCGCGCCTGTGGATGGTTCTTCTGCCAGGAGGATGGAATGGCACTCAGGCTTGAAGACAAGCAGGCGATGGTGACCGAAGTGCAGGCCGTTGCGCGGACCGCGCATTCGGTCGTCGCAGCGGAATATCGTGGCCTGACGGTGTCGCAGATCACCGGATTGCGTGCGAAGGCGCGCCAGTCCGGCGTCTACATGCGCGTCGTCAAGAACACGCTGGCCCGCAAGGCGGTTGCCGGGACGCCGTACGAGTGCATCGCGGGAAGTCTCAAGGGACCGCTGATCCTCGCGTTTTCCAAGGAAGACCCGGGCGCCGCCGCTCGTGTCGTCAAGGAATTCGCCAGGACCAACGACAAGCTGGTTACGACCCTGGTTGCGCTCGGTGGGCGGATGTATCCCGCTGCCGATCTTGACCGGGTCGCGAGCCTGCCGACAAGGGGCCAGGCCCTCGCGATGATGCTCGGCGTGCTGAAGGCGCCGATCTCGAAACTGGTGCGCACGCTGGTCGAGCCGCACGCGAAGCTGGTTCGCACCGTGGACGCGGTCAGGGCAACGAAGGCCGCGTGACACCGGGCATCGCAAACTGATTCGGATTCAATAACTATTTTCTGGAGAGATGGAAATGGCTGCTAGCAAGGAACAGATTCTCGAGTCGATCTCGAACATGACGATCATGGAAGTGGTCGACCTCGTGAAGATGATGGAAGAGAAGTTCGGCGTCACTGCCGCAATGCCGGTCGCCGCTGCTGCGGCTGCTGCGGGCGCCGCCGCCCCGGCTGCCGAGGAGCAGACCGAGTTCAACGTGACCATGAAGGCCTACCCTGCCGAAAAGAAGGTCACGGTGATCAAGGTGATCCGCGAGATCACCGGGCTCGGGCTCAAGGAGGCGAAGGACCTCGTTGAGGGCGCACCTTCACTGGTCAAGGAATCCGTTTCGAAGGCGGATGCCGAGAAGATCAAGAAGCAGCTCGAGGACGTCGGCGCTACGGTCGAGGTCAAGTAACGACCTCCATGCGAGGGCAAACGGCCCCGCAGTCCGCGCCACCGGACATCACCGCAGCCTGCCCCCTGATGGGTGCAGGCCGCGCGGTGCTGGCCGGTGCGGCGGTTTTGTTCATTCATGAATAGGGTGACCCCGATGGCCTATACGTTCACCGAAAAGAAGCGCATCCGGAAGAACTTTGGCAAGCGCCAGGGAATTCTGGAGGTGCCGCCGCTGCTCGCGATCCAGACCGAGTCCTACGCGCAATTCCTGCAACTCGTCGAAGCGCGGGCGCTGCACGCGGAATTGAGCTCGCACTCAGACGGGCAGGTCGCGGGCGGCAGGCTGCTGTCGGAAGAACAGGAACGGGTGATGATCGACAGGCACCTGAAGCGTGCCGGCCTTCACGCCGCGTTCCAGAGCGTGTTCCCGATCAAGAGCTACTCGGGTCATGCGACTCTCGAGTACGTTTACTACTACCTCGGCGAGCCGGTTTTCGACGTCAAGGAATGCCAGTTGCGTGGCCTGACCTATGCGGCACCGCTGCGCGTGCGCCTGCGGCTGCGCGTCATGGACAAGGAATCGCCCGGCGCCTCGCGCGTCAAGCGTGCAATCGAGCAGGAGGTCTACCTCGGCGAACTGCCGCTGATGACGGAGAACGGAACGTTCATCGTCAACGGGACCGAGCGCGTCATCGTGTCCCAGCTGCATCGCAGCCCGGGCGTCATCTTCGACCACGACAAGGGTAAGACTCACAGCTCCGGCAAGCTGCTGTTCCAGGCGCGCGTGATCCCTTACCGCGGCTCCTGGCTCGACTTCGAATTTGACGCGAAGGACTGCGTGTTCGCACGCATCGACCGCCGCCGCAAGCTGCCCGTCACGATCCTGCTGCGCGCCCTCGGCTATTCGAATCCCGAGATCCTGGACCTGTTCTTCGACAAGAACATCGTGCACCTGACCAAGAAGGGACTCGAGCTCGAGCTCATTCCGGAACGCCTGCGCGGCGAGACCGCGATGTTCGAGATCAGCGCGGGTGGCAAGGTCATCGTCGAGGAGGGCCGCCGGATCACGGCGCGCCACGTGCGCCAGCTCGAGGAAGCGGGCGTCAGGCGACTTAGCGTTCCGCTCGAGTACCTCGAGGGCAGGATCCTGGGGCATGACGTCGTTGACAAGGAAACCGGCGAAGTACTCGCTACTGCGAATGACGTCCTGAGCGCCGCTCTGGTCGAGCGCTTCATCAAGGCGGGCGTGACCGAGATCGGTACGCTGTTCGTCAATGACCTGGATCGCGGGCCGTATGTCTCCGACACGCTGCGCATCGACGCGACCACGACACGACTCGAGGCGCTGATCGAAATCTACCGGATGATGCGTCCGGGCGAGCCGCCGACAAAGGATGCGGCCGAGAACCTGTTCCACAACCTGTTCTTCAACTCCGAGCGCTACGACCTCTCGGCGGTCGGTCGCATGAAGTTCAACCGCCGCGTGAACCGCGAGTTTCCCGCCGGTCTGTCCGGTCCCGAGGCCGAGCGCTGGCTCGAGGAGCCAGGCATCCTGTTTGACGGGCGCTATTTCAGCACGATTGCCGAGCAGCGCAAGGACGACGGCGCACGCAGTCTTTGCACGAAGTACGGCGCGGAGCTGTCCGACGTCGTCGACGTGCTGCGCACGCTGATCGCGATCAAGAATGGCGATGGCAAGGTCGACGACATCGACCACCTCGGCAACCGCCGCGTGCGCTGCGTCGGCGAGATGGCCGAAGTCGCGTTCCGCATCGGCCTGGTGCGCGTCGAGCGCGCGGTCAAGGAGCGCCTCACGCTGGCCGAGAGCGAGGACATCAATCCGCAGGACATGATCAATGCGAAGCCGGTGGCCGCGGCGGTCAAGGAATTCTTTGGCTCCTCACAGCTTTCGCAGTTCATGGACCAGAACAACCCGCTGTCAGAGATCACGCACAAGCGGCGTGTCTCGGCGCTCGGCGAGGGGGGTCTCAAGCGCGAGCGGGCCGGTTTCGAAGTCCGCGACGTGCACCCGACCCATTACGGCCGCGTGTGCCCGATCGAGACGCCGGAAGGACCGAATATCGGTCTGATCAATTCGCTTGCCGTCTATGCGCGCACCAACAAGTACGGCTTCCTCGAGACGCCGTACCGGCGCGTGCGCGATCGTCGCGTAGTTGCCGAAGTCGATTTCCTGTCGGCCATCGAGGAAAGCGAATTTGTCATCGCGCAGGCCAATGCGCCGCTCGATTCCAAGGGGCGGTTCGAGGGCGACCTGGTCTCCTGCCGCTACCAGAACGAGTTCACGCTGATGCCGGCCGAGCGCATCGAGTACATGGACGTGTCGCCGCGCCAGATCGTGTCGGTTGCGGCCGCACTGATCCCGTTCCTGGAGCACGACGACGCAAACCGCGCGTTGATGGGCTCGAACATGCAGCGCCAGGCCGTGCCGACGCTGCGCTCCTCGACGCCGCTGGTGGGCACCGGCATCGAGCGGACCGTCGCGATCGACTCGGGCGTCGCGGTCATCGCGCGCCGCGGCGGCGCAGTCGACTCGGTCGACGCCTCCCGCATTGTGGTGCGTGTCAACGAATCCGAGGTCACCGCGGGTGAGCCCGGCGTCGACATCTACAACCTGACCAAGTACACGCGCTCGAACCAGAACACCTGCATCAACCAGCGACCGCTGGTCCGGGTCGGCAACACGATTGCGAAGAGCGACGTGCTGGCCGACGGTCCCTCGACGCATCTCGGCGAGCTGGCGCTTGGCCAGAACATGCTGGTCGCCTTCATGCCCTGGAATGGCTACAACTTCGAGGATTCGATCCTGATCTCCGAACGCGTCGTCGTCGAGGACCGTTTCACGACGATCCACATCGAGGAACTGACCTGCGTGGCGCGCGACACAAAGCTCGGCCCCGAGGAGATCACGGCGGACATCCCGAATGTCGGCGATTCGGCGCTTGCGAAGCTCGACGAAGCCGGCATCGTGTTCATCGGCGCCGAGGTCAAGGCCGGCGACATCCTGGTCGGCAAGGTCACGCCAAAGGGCGAGACGCAGCTGACGCCGGAGGAGAAGCTGCTGCGCGCGATCTTCGGCGAGAAGGCGTCTGACGTAAAGGACACCTCGCTGCGCGTGCCGCCCGGCATGGACGGCACCGTCATCGACGTGCGCGTTTTCACGCGCGACGGCGTCGAGCGGGATTCGCGGGCACTCGCAATCCAGAAGTCCGAGATCGAGAAGGTCCGCAAGGACCTGAATGACCAGCGCCGCATACTCGAGGACGACCTGTTCTCGCGCCTGCGCGCCGAGCTTGTCGGCGAGACCGCTAGCGGCGGTCCGCACAAGCTGAAGTCGGGAACCGAGATTGCCCCGGAGTATCTCGACGGCCTGCCACGCGAAGAGTGGTTTGAAATCCGCCTTCGCGACGAGGCGGCGAGCGAGGCGCTCGAGGCCGCGCGCCGGAGGCTGGCCGACCAGCACAAGGAATTCGAACGCCGCTTCGAGGGCAAGAAGGCCAAGATCACGGCTGGCGATGACCTGGCGCCCGGCGTGCTGAAGATGGTCAAGGTGTACCTGGCCGTGAAGCGCCGGATACAGCCTGGCGACAAGATGGCCGGCCGGCACGGCAACAAGGGTGTCGTGTCGACGATCGTGCCGGTCGAGGACATGCCGTATCTCGCGGACGGTTCACCGGTGGACATCGTGCTGAATCCGCTGGGCGTGCCTTCACGAATGAATATCGGGCAGATCCTCGAGACCCACCTTGGCTGGGCCGCCAAGGGCCTCGGCGACAAGATCGGCCGGATGATCGAGTCGCAGAACGCGATCGTCGATCTTCGCAAGTTCCTCGACCGCGTGTACAACACCACCGGCGGCCAGAAAGAGGATATCTCGGCATTTACCGACGCCGAAATCCTGGAACTTGCACGCAACCTGACCGATGGCGTGCCGATGGCGACACCGGTATTCGACGGCGCCAGCGAGGCCGAGATCAAGCATCTGCTCGAGATGGCGGACCTGCCGACCTCCGGCCAGACGAATCTGACCGACGGCCGCACCGGCGAGGCCTTCGACCGGCAGGTGACTGTCGGCTACATGTACATGCTGAAGCTGAACCATCTCGTGGACGACAAGATGCATGCCCGCTCGACCGGGCCTTACAGCCTGGTCACCCAGCAGCCGCTGGGCGGAAAGGCGCAGTTCGGAGGCCAGCGCTTCGGCGAGATGGAAGTCTGGGCACTGGAAGCCTACGGCGCAGCCTACACGCTGCAGGAAATGCTGACCGTCAAGTCGGATGACGTGAATGGCCGCACCAAGATGTACAAGAACATCGTGGACGGTAATCACGCAATGGATGCCGGAATGCCGGAATCGTTCAACGTGCTGGTGAAGGAAATCCGGTCGCTGAGCATCAACATCGAGCTCGAGCAGGAAGGGTGATCCGATGAAGGATTTTCTCAAGTTTTTCAAGCCGCAGGTGCCGGTCGAGAATTTCGACTCGATCCGGATCGCGCTGACGTCGCCGGAAATGATCCGCTCCTGGTCCTACGGAGAAGTCCGCAAGCCAGAGACGATCAACTACCGGACCTTCAAGCCGGAGCGCGACGGGCTCTTCTGCGCGAAGATTTTCGGGCCGGTCAAGGACTACGAGTGCCTGTGCGGCAAGTACAAGCGTCTGAAGCACCGTGGCGTGGTCTGCGAGAAGTGCGGCGTCGAAGTCACCCAGTCGAAGGTGCGGCGCGAGCGCATGGGCCACATCGAGCTGGCGAGCCCGGTCGCACATATCTGGTTCCTGAAGTCGCTGCCGTCGCGCATCGGCCTGATGGTCGACATGACCCTCAGGGACCTCGAGCGCGTGCTGTACTTCGAGGCATTCGTGGTAGTCGATCCGGGCATGACGCCGCTCGAGCGCGGCCAGCTGATGACCAACGAGATGTACCTCGAGGCGCTCGAG
>JAOUGR010000091.1 GCA_029857655.1 Gammaproteobacteria bacterium
ACCAGGGACGCCTCTTCGCGCCAGCCCAGGGATTACTCGGTCTCGTCCGAAATCTCCAGGAGGCGCGGGTGAGCGTCGCCCGGGTGGTCGAGGTCTTCGGTCCTGACGACGACGCTGCGGCACCGGCTGTCGATGTTGCGATGACCGCCGCCGACAACGACAGCATCGTGCTGCGCGACCTGACATTTGCCTACCCGGGGAAGCCGCCGGTGTTCCGCGGTGCGAACCTCCATATTGATCGGGGCGAGCGCGTGGGTCTGATTGGCGCCTCGGGTGCAGGCAAGTCCACGTTGGTACACCTGCTTTTCGGCCTGCGGCAGCCCACCGAAGGCTCCGTTCACATCGACGGCCGGCCGGCGCACTGCAGGCGTTCGGTGGATGACCGGGATCTGATCGGGTATG
Organism: Gammaproteobacteria bacterium; assembly: GCA_029857655.1. GTDB lineage: Bacteria > Pseudomonadota > Gammaproteobacteria > Steroidobacterales > Steroidobacteraceae > SCUD01. The sequence continues at coordinate 403 of JAOUGR010000091.1, forward strand.
CGGGCGCCGAGCCGTTCCTGCTGCACGCCTCGGTGGAAGAAAATCTTCGTTACGGCAATCCCGGAACGACCCGCGCCGACCTCGATCGGGCTGCCGCGCTGGCCGAGGCCGACACCTTCATCAATAACCTGCCCGACGGTTACGCCACTGTCATCGGTGGCCGCGGGCTCGCACTCTCCGACGGCCAGCGGCAACGGCTGGGCCTTGCACGCCTGTTCCTGCGCAAGCCCCGGATCCTGGTGCTCGACGAGGTCTTCTCCGGTCTCGATCTGGAGACCGAGGCCCGGATCCGACAGCATTTGTGGGAAGCATTTCCTGATTGCACCGCGCTCGTCATCTCCCACCGGCCAGTGGGCCTCACGGACTTCGACCGGCTCATGCTCCTGCATGCAGGACGTTTTGTTGCGGTTGCCGCGGAGCAATTCGGGTCGCTGCTGATGCCGGATCATTTGAATCGCGGCGTCACGTCTTTCGCGGTGACGCCCGGCAGCGAGCGCGGCAACTGACCATTTCGCAGAATTCTTCAATGACGCGTCGCTTGGGTCAGGAATTGCAGTCGGCTCGTCGCATCGGAATCGTCGACACCGGCGTGAATCCATGGCACTCCCACCTGCGGGGAGACGTGAATGGCTGCCGCCTGTACCTGGGACCGGACGGGCTGGTTCGCGAGGACGCGGACTTCTCCGACCCTGTTGGTCATGGGACGGCAGTGGCCGGAATCATCCGCGAGGCGTTTCCCGACGCGGCGATATTTTCGGTGCGGGTATTCGGCGCCGCAGAGGCCACGTATCCCTCGCTCGTCGCCAGGGGAATCCTGCGGGCCGCGGCCGAGGGCTGCGAGTTCGTGAACCTGAGCCTCGGTGTTCCTCCGGGCCCGGGGGACCAAGTGTTGACGGCGGCCTGTGACACTGCGATCGAAGCCGGCTGCGTACTGGTGGCATCGGCGCGACCCGATCGGCCCGGCTGGTTGCCGGCGTCGTTGTCCGGCGTCTACGCCGTCACGGCCGACGACACGCTGGAGTTCGGCGAGATCCGGGACGACGGTCCAAGGCAGCTCCGCGCCTCCGGACGGCCGCGGGACCTCGGTGGTATTTCGCGGGAAGCAAACCTGTGGGGGCACTCGTTCGCCTGCGCCCGGGCGCTGGTTTATCTGGCAACGGTCCTGCGGGCCGACACCGATACGGTGCACGGAACCGTCAGTCCCTGAGATGCGCGCCCCTGCCACCCCGCCAGTCACTGCGGCGAACCAGGGCAAGATAGAAACCAGGTACCAGCACGCAACACGCCGCAATCGTCATCGGCATGACGGTTGCGTTGCTTTCAACGCCGTGGCCGACGACGATGCCGACCAGAGCGGCCACGCTCATTTGCAAGAAGCCCATCAGTGCCGACGCGGCGCCGGTCATCGTCGGGTACGGCGCCAGTGCCCGCGCGGTGGCATTCGGCATCACCACCCCGACCGACATGGTGACGACGAACATCGGCGCCAACACCGTGGCGAGATGGCGGACGCCGGCAAGATCGAAGCCAAGCATCACCGCCCCGGCGAAGGCCCCCAGCCAGGCGCCGGAACGCAGCAACAAGTCGGGGCCGTGCCGGAACACGAGCCAGCCGGCAAGCTGCGTACCAGTAATGTAGCCAGCGACGACGAGCCCGAAGCACAGGCCGTAGACGGCCGGCGATAGCCCATACCGACCGATCAACACGAACGATGACCCGGAAATAAAGGCGAACAACGCGCTGTACGACCACGCCAGCGCCAGCAGACAGCCGAGATAGTTTCGATCTGCCAGCAGGATCCGGAAGTTCGTGCGCATGCGGCCGACGCGGGTCGCCGTCGCATCCGGATGCAAGTTGCTCTCGCCCAGCCAATGCCAGACCAGCACCAGTTGCACACCGGAAAACAACGCCAGCAGTACGAAGTTGGCCTGCCAACCGAACCAGACAGTCAGCGCGCCGCCGAGGACCGGTCCGACCAGCGGCGCCAGCGCCATTGCGCCACCCAGGTAGGCCAGGGCACGGGCAGCCCCAATCGGCCCCCAGGTGTCGCGGACGATCGCGCGCCCAAGTACCGGCCCGGCACAGGCGCCGATTGCCTGCGCGAAACGGGCGACGATCAATTGATCGATGCTGGTGGCAAAAACGCAGCCGACCGACGCGAGGAAAAAAATCGCGAGTCCGGCGAGCATGATCGGTCGTCGCCCGAAGCGATCGGACAGCGCACCATAGGCCAGCTGCGCGACGGCAAAGCCCGCGAGGAACACCGACAGCGTCAGCTGAACCCGCGAAGCATCCGTGCCAAACACGCTGACCAGCGTCGGCAGCGATGGAATGTAGAGGTCGGTGGAGAGCGGGCCGAGCGCGACCAGCGTCGTCAGCAGCGCTCCCAGCGCAAGTGTCGGAGCTGTCAGCCGCTGTTGCGAGGTGGCGAGCTTCACGATGGCCTTAGCCGGCAGCGTAGCCGCTGTCGTGCATCCGGCGCGCGTGACTCAAACGCGCTCGCGGGCAACCTTCATCGCCTCGCGCAGGATTGCAATGTCGCCGATGTGATTGGCAAGCAGCAGGATCAATCGGGCGTTGACCATTGCGCTCTGTTCGTCGCTCAGGTCGCGGTGAGTCTCGATCAGGCTCTCGTAAAAATCGTCCCCGGGCGTGAACGCGCGATGATAGCGCTTCCCCGGCTCGTGGAAATTCGGCTCCAGCTTCAGGGACATCTCGCTGCTCCTCACTATTCGGTGTTGCCGGTCGCGCGCGCCAGCGCCGTACGCACTGCTTGTGCGTCAAATGCTCGCCACCTCGCGGCAACATGCTGATCGGGGCGAACCAGGTAGGTCGTGCCGGCGCGGGTGTCGTAACGCCCGGCGTAGCGGCCCGCGCAATCGCGCCACAGGCGCAGATTCGCCGGACCGGTGCCGCCCTCCGGCGACACGAGCACGGCCTCGACCGGGACCGGTGCGTCGGCCAGCGTGCACATCGCGCGCGCCTGCGCCGGCCCGACCGATGCCGGATCCTCGACGAAAACCAGCGCCATGAAGCGGTTGCCGACGCAATCCAGCAGCCAGCCCACCTTGCCATCCTCCTCGATCGGCGCATCGTCCATCGGCGCGCCGGGCTCCATGTCGCCGGCGAACGCGGCGACATCCGGGGTGTTGAGGCGCGACTCCGTCAGGAAGGACGGCACCGACAGACGGCCCGAGTTCACCAGTGCGCGCGCGAAGGCGTGATCCCTGGCCAGCCCCAGCACGGCGTTGCGGAAATTCAGCGACGTCGCTGACTTCGGCGTCATGAAGTCGGTCGAGCGGCTGGAATTCAGGATGTTCTCGTCGGCCGCGAAACCGCGTTCCTCCGAGTAGGTATCGAGCAGCGCGTCCGGCGCCCGGCCATCCATCACGAGCTTCAGCTTCCAGCACAGGTTGTCGGCATCCTGGATCCCTGAATTTGCGCCGCGCGCGCCGAATGGCGATACCTGGTGCGCGGCGTCGCCGGCGAACAGCACGCGGCCATGCCGGAAGTCCGCCATGCGGCGGCACTGAAAGGTGTAGACGCTGACCCATTCCAGCTCGAACTCGCGGTCTGCGCCGAGCATCGCCTTGATCCGCGGAACGACTTTTTCCGGCTTTTTCTCCTCCTCGGGATCCGCCTGCCAGCCGAGCTGGAAATCGATGCGCCACACGTTGTCGGCCTGGCGATGCAGCAGCACGGACTGACCCGGATGGAATGGCGGATCGAACCAGAACCACCGCTCGGTCGGGTAATCGGCCTTCATGAGGACATCGGTGATCAGAAAACGGTCGCTGAAGATCTTGCCCTCGACCTCCAGGTCCAGCATGCGGCGGATGGCGCTGCGCGCGCCGTCAGCGGCGATCAACCAGTCGGTCTGCAGCGTGTAGCTGCCGTCCGGCGTCTCGACCTGCAGGACCACACCGTCGTCCCGCGGCGTCGCCGACGTGACCTTGTTGAGGAAGCGCAGGTCCAGATTCGCCAGCTCGCGGGCACGCCGGACCTCGTACTCCTCGAGGTAATACTGCTGCAGGTTGATCATGCCCGGGCGCTTGTGATCGGCCTGCGACAGCAGCTTGAAGTTGTAGACCTCTTCCTTGCGGAAGAAGGTCCGGCCGACATTCCAGCTCACGCCCTTTGCGACGCTGGCATCGCCCACGCCGATGCGGTCGAGGATCTCCAGCGTTCGCTTCGCATAGCAGACTCCGCGCGAGCCGACCGACACGGTGTCGTCGTCGTCGAGCACGATGACGGACACGCCTGACTGCGCAAGATCAATGGCCGCAGCCAGGCCAACGGGACCAGCGCCGACGACCACGACCGGGCAGCGCCGGATATCGCCACTCTTCTGCTCGGGCGGCTGGCTATACTCGTATTTCGGATATTCGTAGGTACGAAGCATCAGCACCTTCGGTCGGGCCCGCCCGCATTCGTGCCGAGAATATCCTCAGGCTCGCAGCCGGTGCGGGTGCGAGTAGACCACGTGCTGGCCCGGGCGGGCAAAGCCAACGAGCGTCAACTCGCAGGTCTCGGCCAGTCGCACCGCAAGCCCGGTCGGCGCGGAGATCGCGACCAGCAGCTGCACGCCGACAGTCGCCGCCTTTTGAACCATCTCATAGCTCGCGCGACTGGTGATGATGACGTAGCCACTTGCGATGTCGGCCTTGCTTTGGATCAGCGCGCCGATCAGCTTGTCGAGCGCGTTGTGCCGCCCGACATCCTCGCGCACGATGCGGATGCCCTCATCCGGCAGCACCCACGCCGCGGCGTGGACGCTGCCCGTGCGCTCGTTCAGGGGCTGGCGTGCGGTGAGTTCCTGCAGTGCCTCGTGCAGCGCGACCAGGGAAACGCAGAGCCCGGCGCGTACCGGTGGCGGCTGGCGTATCGCCCCCTCGACGGTCTCGGCGCCGCACAGGCCGCAACCGGTGCGACCCGTGAGATTGCGCTGGCGCTGCAGCAGTTCCGCGAAGCGCGGCGGCGCGATGTCGATGTTGACCTCGAGCGCATCGCCCGTCGCCTGTTGCCGCACGTGACGGATCTCATCGGGCGAGGCGACGATGGCTTCGCTCACCGTAAAACCAATTGCGAGATCCTCGAGGTCGGCCGGTGTCGCCAGCATCACGACGTAGGGAGTGCCCTGGTAGCGCAGCGCGACCGGCAATTCCTCCGCCACCACATCGGTCGCGCCGGCGGTTCTCTCATCGCGCCAGCGCTGCACGCGGACCTCGACGCTGGTCGGCAGATCAGTCTGCCCGGCCGGATTCGAATGCGGATCAGGAACGGGCATCGCTCGCCGTTTGCGGCGACGCAGCGCGCGCGCGCCTGGAGCGCTTCTTGCCGGCCTTCTTCAGTTCCTCCTCGACCCAGGTGAAGGCGGCGACCGCATTCGGCAGGCCCAGGGCGCCCGCTGCCAGCGCCACCACCTGGTAGATTTCCTCGGGGCGCGCTCCCGCCAGCAGCGCCTTACGCACCGCCGCGTGGGTCCCGCCCTCGGAACGCGTGGCGATGTGGATGCCGAGTTTCACCAGGCGAGCCATCTTCGGATCGAGCGGACCGGCATTGCCGGCCTCGCCCAGGAGTTCCCAGGCCTTGCCGATCTGCGGATATCGCCGCGTGAACGCGAAGAAAGTCCTCGGCGGACTACTGCCACTACGTCGGTTCATGTGAAGTCACTCTCGGGCAACGGCCTGTTCTTCCAAGGCCCGCGCCGCTGGATTCTCGGCCAGCCGGTCGAGTCGCGCAAGGAAGTCGGCGAAATGGCGGCGCGGACCGGTTCGCCCGCTCAGGAACCGGCGGCCTCGAGTTCCTTCGCCTTTGCAAGCTTTGCCCGCAGCCGTTGCACGGTCTTCTCCGGGCTCACGATGAACCGGTTGTGACGGCCACGCGCGATGTCCTCGATCGCGTCCCGCGCGGAAAATTCGAAGGTGACTGCATTGCCGTTGATCGCGGTCAGCTTGACCGTGATCTCCGCCCACATGCCGAGCAGCGTCGCGGCGAGGTGATCCAGTTCGATGCGTGTGCCGACCGAATCCCGGCCGGGCTCACCGTGCGCAAGCAGCAGGTTGCGGCTGGCGATCTCGATGTCGTACAGCAGTTTCGGCGTCGAATAGACGCGGCAATCGTCGCCCAGGAAGCTGATCGTGCGGTCGCGGTCGATCGAGACGCGTTCGGTTCTCGTCAGTCCCGGCTGAAGTGGTTCGCTCATCGTTGACCTCGCTTTGCGCTAATGCCTCGTGACAGAATCATTGCGGCCCGCGTCAGCCCCGTTGCCTGAGCGCTTCGGCGTGGAGCCGCGCGTCCACGTAGCGCACCAGCGCCCGGGTGCCGCGTGCGCAGTTGCGAAACACGCAGACGCCCTGATCCATCAGGCGCGCGGACATCGCATCGTACAGTTGCCCAGCATCGACGATCCCGACGACCGGCTTGTCGTAGCGGTCGACGAGTAACGGCATCAGCTGGACCGTGCTTTTCGGATCGCCGATGTCGTAGCCCGGGCGCAGTTCGCTCTGCGCGAGCGCCCGGACTGCCGGCGCGGTCGGGTCCAGCCCGACAACCACGGCATCGACATTGGGATCCTGCAGGAATGCCTCGACGATCCGCAGGTGTGCCTCGTCGTCGGCGCCGGGATTGATGTCGATCGGATTGCGCACTTCCACCAGCGCGTCGAGCCGGCTCGCGACCAGGATTTCCCGCACGCGCCCGACGGTGTCTGGCTCGAGCTTTCCCATCTCCATGGAGCACGCGCCGGCTTCGAGGGAATCGGCCATGCCGACCGCCTCGAAACCGGCACCGCTGATGGCACCGAGGCGCCGCCCGCCGATCCGCTTGCGATGCAGCGCGCCGGCCAGGTAAAGCAGGTCGTCGAAGGCCGTGAAATCCGGCGCCACGATCGCGCCTGCGTGGCGCACTATCGAATCGAACAGCTCCGGGTCGCCGGCGATCGAGGCCGTGTGGCCCATGACCGCGTCGGCGCCGGACGCCGTCGTTCCGGCCTTGTAGACGACGACCTGCTTGCCGTTGCGGACCGCGCGGCGCACTGCTCTTACGAAGTCGAGCCCGTCACGGTTTCTGAAGCCTTCGATGTAGACGCCAACGGTCTCGATCTCGGGCCGCTCGGCAAAATACGCCAGCAG
>JAOUGR010000430.1 GCA_029857655.1 Gammaproteobacteria bacterium
GGATCGGATGTTGTGGCCTGCGCGCTGGCGCCTCGTCGATGTCAGCGGCAGAGATGCGGGCAGGGCCGTCCCGCCTGCTGCCGACGGCTGGACCCGTGCGATGGGTTACCTGTGCCTGGCGCTGCTGCTGGTTGTCGTCGTGCTGGCGCCCGCGATGCTGCTGCTGGGTGAGAACCTGTATTTTGCCCTGGCGATCGGAATCGGTTACCTGTTTGCCATTGCCGGCGCAACCCTGCTCATGATTCGCGCCACGGCGTTCGGCCTGCGGCGGGGCGCGGCGTTCGGGATGTCGGCAATCAGCGTGCTCTGCCTGCCTTGTGCGCCCAACCTGTTGCGAGCCGCCTGCGGCGGCCGGCCGCTGGAAGTAGAATTGCCGGACTTTGGCGAACGCTCGGCGGGCGAATCGGAACGCAAGCGGTTTCGCAGCGGATTCACGAGCGTGCTGCGTCACGAATCATGGTTGAGTTCCGGAGATCCCGAGCGCCACGCGGAAATCAATGCGGTCCTGCGCCGGTATGAGGTGGAGTCATGAGCCCCTATGAAATAGGGATCATCGTGGTCGGCATACTGGTCGGCTGGTGGCTGGTGTCCTGGATCATCGACAAGGTCAGGGCAATCAATGCGAAGCCCTCGGTCTTCGATTTACCTGACAACAAGGACAAGGAGGGGTCATGAGTGGGCGACTGGCGTATGTGACTGGCGGCATGGGCGGCATCGGCACGGCAATTTCCACGCGCCTGTGCAAGGAAGGATTTCGCGTGGTCGCCGGTTGCGGACCCGGTTCGAAACGCAGGGACCCCTGGGTCGCAGACATGCGCGCACAGGGATTCGAGGTACACGCCTCGGAGGGCAATGTGGCCGATTGGGAATCGACCCGCGCTGCATTCGAGAAGGTGCTCAAGGAACACGGCCCCGTTGACGTACTGGTCAACAACGCCGGCATCACGGTCGATGGAACATTCCGCAAGATGTCCTTCGAGCGCTGGCACAAGGTCATAGATACGAACCTCAACAGCCTGTTTCACGTGACCAAACAGGTCATCGACGGAATGCTGGACCGTGGCTGGGGGCGCGTGATCAACATCTCTTCGGTGAACGGGCAGCGCGGCCAGTTCGGACAGACCAACTACTCGACTGCGAAAGCAGGCATCCACGGCTTCACGATGGCGCTTGCGCAGGAAGTTGCGTCGAAGGGAGTCACCGTGAATACCGTGTCGCCGGGCTACATCGGCACGGAAATGGTTCGCGCCGTGAAACCCGAGGTACTCGAAAAAATTGTCGCGACGATACCGGTCGGGCGTCTCGGCACGCCGGATGAAATCGCCTCGATCGTGGCCTGGCTCGCCTCCGACGACGCGGCATTTGCGACCGGCGCGGATTTCTCGCTGAATGGCGGATTACATATGGGCTAGGTCGGGGGGGGGGGGAATTGAAGATGCAAACAAGAGCCGCGATTGCCTGGGCTGCCGGCCAGCCGCTGGAAATCGTCGAGGTCGAACTCGATGGCCCGAAGGCCGGCGAGGTGCTGGTCGAGATCAGGGCGACCGGCGTCTGCCACACCGATGAGTTCACGCGCTCGGGCGCGGACCCGGAAGGACTGTTCCCGGTGATCTTCGGCCACGAGGGCGCGGGGGTCGTGGTCGATGTCGGGGCCGGCGTGAAGACATTGAAGAAGGGCGACCACGTTGTGCCGCTCTACACACCGGAATGTCGCGAGTGCAAGTCCTGCCTGTCGCGCAAGACCAATCTCTGCACCGCCATCCGGGCAACCCAGGGCAAGGGCGTAATGCCTGACGGCAGCAGCCGCTTTTCGATCGACGGCAAGAAGATCCACCACTACATGGGCTGCTCGACTTTCTCGAATTACACGGTATTGCCCGAGATTGCGCTCGCGAAGATCCGCGAGGACGCGCCATTCGACAAGGTCTGCTACATCGGCTGCGGCGTGACGACCGGCATCGGGGCCGTCATCAACACGGCGAAAGTGGAGCCCGGCGCCAGTGTCGTTGTATTCGGGCTGGGCGGTATCGGACTGAACGTGATCCAGGGCGCGCGCATGGCGGGCGCTGGAAAGATTGTTGGCGTCGATATCAATCCGCGGCGCAGGGCGCTTGCCGGGCGCTTCGGGATGACACATTTCGTGAATCCGAAGGAAGTCGATGGCGATCTGGTCGCGCACCTGGTCGAGCTGACCGATGGCGGCGCCGACTACAGCTTCGAGTGTGTCGGCAACGTGGACCTGATGCGCCAGGCGCTGGAATGCTGCCACCGCGGCTGGGGCGTCTCGGTGATCATCGGCGTGGCCGGTGCGGGCCAGGAAATCAAGACCCGC
>JAOUGR010000092.1 GCA_029857655.1 Gammaproteobacteria bacterium
TCTGTCCTGGCTCGGTGACCGGATTCGTGAGGCCCTGGGCGACGGCAGGCGCCATGGCCTCTCCATCACCTACAGCCCCGAGGGCGCTGCCCCGCTCGGCACGGGTGGCGGGTTGCATCGGGCATTGACACTGCTCGGTGCCGATCCATTCCTGCTCGTGAATGGCGACGTCTGGATCGACCTGCCATTCGAAGAGCTGAGCCGGCCTGCAGGATCGCTCGCGCACCTGGTGCTGATCGAAAACCCTCCGCATCATCCGCGCGGCGATTTCGGACTCGAAGCGAGCGGGCGCGTCGTTGCCGCTCCAACGCCGCTGACTTATGCGGGTATCGCCATCCTCGATCCGCGCCTGTTCGACGGATGCAAGGCCGGAACTTATCCGCTCAAGCCACTGTTCGATCGCGCGCTCGCGTCCGGCCGGCTGAGCGGCCAGCGTCACGACGGGCACTGGAGCGATGTCGGCACGCCGGAGCGTCTGGCGTCGCTCGATGCAGCGCTGCGCCTCGGCCAGGTCCGCCACCCGGTGCTTGAATGTCCGGTCGGCTAGAATGACGGACAGGACGCCACCGGTTCCATTCAAGTGACTGATTTTCAAGGTATTCCTGTCAAGTTTCAGGGCAAGCCCGTACGTAGCGGCGAGAAATACCTCACGCCGCAGGGTTTCAGTGCGATCCGCGACGGCATCAAGCAGCCAGTGAACCCGGAAGCCCTGATGCCCGGCCCGAAGCCACGCTGGCTGCGCGCCCCGATGCCTGCGGGCGCGCAGTTCGACGCCGTGCGCGGGATCGTGCGCGAGCATCGGCTGAGCACTGTCTGCGAAGAAGCGCATTGCCCGAATATCGGCGAATGCTGGAATGCAGGCACAGCGACCCTGATGCTGATGGGCTCGGTCTGCACGCGAGCCTGCCGTTTCTGCGCGGTGGACACGGGTAATCCGCGGGGCTGGCTCGATCCGGAGGAACCCGCCAATGCCGCCCGCACGGTCGCGCTGATGGGTCTCGGTTACGTCGTGCTGACCTCGGTCAATCGCGACGACCTGCCAGATGGTGGCGCAGGCCATCTGGCCGCCTGCGTGGGCGCCATCAAGGCGGATAATCCCCGCACGGCGGTCGAGGCATTGACGCCGGATTTCCAGGGCGTGACCGTCGATGTCGAGACGGTGGTCGATTCCGGCATCGAGGTCTTCGCGCAGAATGTCGAAACCGTCGAGCGGCTTACCCATCCGGTGCGCGATCCGCGCGCCGGTTACCGGCAGACACTCAAGGTGCTAGAGCATGCGAAGCGATACCGGCCGTCCGTCCTGACCAAGACCAGCCTGATGCTCGGTCTCGGCGAGACCGCGGACGAGTTGTACTCGACGATGGACGACTTGCGGGCGATTGGCTGCGACCTGCTGACACTCGGCCAGTACCTGCGCCCGACAGCAAATCATCTGCCGGTCGCGCGCTTTGTCACACCCGAGGAATTCCTGCGTTTTCGCGAGGCCGCGATATCGCGCGGATTCCGCGAGTGCGTTTCAGGTCCCATGGTGCGCTCGAGTTATCGCGCCGAACGCGCGCTCGAGGGCAGCAATTGCGGGATCGCCACGGTGGCCGCGCGCTGACCCAGGGTTATCCATGCACCCCTATCCCCATCGTTACCAGGTTCGCGTCGGCGCTACTGCCGACGGAGAAGTCCAGCTCACGGGCGACGGACTCCCGGAGCTGGCATCCATGCCGCCGCCCGAATTTGACGGGCCGGGTGGCTACTGGTCGCCGGAGACGCTGCTGGTCGCGGCGGTTGCCGACTGTTTCGTGCTGAGTTTCCGGTCCATTGCGAAAGCCTCGCGACTGGACTGGAGCGAACTGACGGCCGAAGTCCACGGCCTGCTTGAACGCAGCGACGGTGTCGCGCGCTTTACGCGCTTCGAGACTCAGGCGCGCCTCGTCGTGCCAGCCGGGACCGACCCTGCCCGCGCCAGGATGCTGGTGGAGAAAGCCGAGAAGATCTGCCTGATCTCGAACTCGCTGTCGGGGACTCGCCACCTGGAATGTGAAGTCATCGAAGAAAAGTCGTGACCGCATTGTTTCGCTGGCTCGGCGGTGTCGATTACGCGCCCACCTGGCGCGCGATGCAGTCATTCACCGACGAACGCAACGCGACGACGCCGGACGAGGTCTGGTTCCTGGAGCACGGCCCCGTATTCACGCTGGGCCTCAATGGCAAGCGCGAACACCTGCTCGCGCCTGGCGACATCCCGGTGGTCGGCATCGATCGCGGCGGCCAGGTGACCTATCACGGCCCGGGACAACTCGTGGTCTATCCGCTGATCGACCTGCGCCGCCGCGGCATCGGCGTGCGCCAGCTGGTCGTTGCGCTCGAGTCCGCGGTGATTGCGCTTGCCGCGGCGCACGGTATCGCGGCCGCTGGCCGGCGTGATGCGCCCGGCGTCTACGTGGAAGGCTGCAAGCTGGCGAGCCTGGGATTGAGGATTCGCCGCGGCTGCAGCTATCACGGCCTGGCGCTCAACGTCGACATGGACCTGGAGCCCTTCGGCCGCATCAATCCCTGCGGAATGGCGGGACTCGAGATGACCCAGCTCGCGACGCTCGGTGTCGCCGGCGACGTGCATGAAATTGCGCTGGAACTGGCGCCAATGCTCAGCAATGCGCTCGGCATGGCCTGGAACGGGCGATGGTCAGGTCAGAGCGACACCAGCACGACCCCGCTGTCGGTGAGTTCCTGGTAGATGAGATCGAGCTGTGCGCGGCTTTCTGCGCGAATCGTGTAGGTCAACGCCAGGAATCGTCCCTTGCTGCTCGGGCGCTCGGTGATGCTGTTTGCCGTGAGCGGCCCGGCATGGCGCTCGACGATGGCGAGTGTCAGCGAGCGGAATGACTCCGAGTCGCGGCCCATCACCTTGATCGGGAATTCGCAGGGGAACTGAAACAGCTCGTCCGCATCCGTCATGCGGGCAATTCAGTCGAAAACTCGGTCTTTGTGGCGAGAAAGCCGGCGTGCAAGCACCGGAACAGCGGTCCCGGACTGCCACCGCCGACTGCTGCGCCGTCAAGCAGCGTGACGGCCCTGATGCCGCCACCGGCGGAGGCAATGATGATCTCGTCTGCGCCGCGCAATTCGGCTTCCGCCACCGGCCGGCGTTCAGAAACGATGCCTTCGCGGGCCGCGAGATCGAACAACACGCCGCGTGTCGTGCCCGGCAGGATGGCGTGAGTCTGCGGCGGTGTCAGCAGCCGTCCCGAGCGCACGACATGTGCGCTGCTGGTACTGCCTTCCGTCAGCCAGCCGTCACGCAACAGGATGGCTTCCGTCGTTTTCGCGTCCGCCGCCTGCCAACGCAGCAGCACGTTGGCCAGCAGCGACGTCGCCTTGATGTCGCATCGCGCCCAGCGCGTGTCGGCCGCGGTCACCGCGGCGACACCGCGCTCAATCGAAGCGGCGGGAATCACGGGCAAAGGCGAGACAAACGCGAGCACGGTCGGACGGCCGCCTGGCTGCGGCACGTGATTCCGCTCCGGCTCGACACCACGTGTGACTTGTACATACAGCAGCAGGTCGCCGCCGCCATTGCCGTGCACCAGTGCGCCGAACGCGGCGAGCCACCCGGCGCGATCCATCGCGGGGGGCATGCGGATCTCGTTCAGGCTGCGATTGAGCCGCTCGAGATGTGCGTCGAGCCGGTAAGCGCGCCCGCCGAAGATTGGCAGTACCTCATAGACGGCGTCACCGAACAGGAAGCCGCGGTCGAGCGGCGAGACTCGCGCTTCGGTGAGCGGTTGCAGGCGGCCATCGAGCCAGATGAGAGGCAGCGGCATGGTCAGTTGAACCAGGAAATGATGGTGTCCCACAGCCGGCGGAAGAAACCGCCAAGCGGCACGTCGGCGACCGGATGCAATGCGGCCTCGGCGACTACCTTGCCGGCCAGCATCGCGCGTACGACGCCGACGCGATCGGTGGCTGAGAGAGGCGCAAACACCTTGGGTGCCAGTTCCAGCTGGAGTTCAACCCCTTCTGCATGGCCGCGCGGCAGCGTGACGAACAGGTCCTCGGCGACACCTACCGCCGCGACCCCGCCATTCGCCTTGTAGACGCGCAGGCTGGCTATTTCCCGTCCCGCGGGCTGGAGCATGCTGCTCTCGAAGAAGCTGAATCCGTAGTTCAGGAGCGCAAGACTCGCATCCTCGCGCGACTTCATGCTCTTCGCGCCCATGACGACCGCAACAAGGCGCATTCCGTCGCGCCTGGCCGACGAAATGAGGCAGTAGCCCGCATTGTCGGTCATGCCGGTCTTGACGCCGTCGACGCTCCCGTCGCGTGCCAGCAGGCCATTGCGGTTGGCCTGCCTGATGCCATTCCAGGTGAAATCGCGCTGCGAATACCAGCGGTAATAGTCGGGAAATTCGCGGATCAACGCGCGCGCAAGCCGCGCCATGTCGGTGGCAATGACGCGATGATTGGCGCTCGGCAGGCCCGTGGCATTCTCGAAATGCGAGCCGGTCATACCGAGCCGTGCGGCGTACTGGTTCATCAATGCGGCAAAGGTCTGCTCGGTGCCCGCGACGGCCTCGGCGAGCGCGATGCTCGCGTCGTTGCCGCTCTGCACGATCATTCCCTGGAGCAGGATCTCGACCGGAACCTTGCTGCCGAGGTCGAGAAAAGTGCGCGACCCTTCGGCCCGCCACGCGTGCTCGCTGATCGGCACCAGCGTGTCGAGCTTTAGCTTGCCGTTCTGCAGCGCGTGGAACACGGCGTAGGCCGTCATCAGCTTGGTCAGGCTGGCGGGCTCCACGGATTGCCCGGCGTTGTGCGCGGCGATGACCTGGCCGCTTGCCTGGTCCATCAGTATCCAGGCCGTGGCTGCAAGGGAAGGTGGAGGTGGCACAGGGGGCGCGTCGGCGCGGGCGAGGGCGGGCAGGAACAGCAGCAGGGCGGCAAGGGTAAGTTTCAAGATTGACCTCGATGAATCTGCAATCGATGTCGCGGAATGCCGCGGCGGGGCGCCAATTCTAGCGATGACGCGGGCCTGCGTCAGTTCAATCGAGCGCCAGGCGCGCGGTTTCGACGCCAGCGCGCTGCAGCTTCTCGATCAGTGCGTCGAACTCATCGACGCCCGACACCGGTCCCACCCGCACGCGAAAAAGCCGCCGGCCGTCGACCCGGGTCTCGCTGATCGCCACGTCACCGACCCGGGCGTCGCGCAGGCGCCCGGCCAGGCGCTGTGCATTCCCTTCATCCGCGAAGGCGCCGGCCTGCGCATAGAAACGCTGCGCCGCTGCCGGTTGCGAGGCAGGCTCGGTTTCCACTGCAGGACTTCCGCCCGCGAGACTGCGAATCTCGACCATGGCCGTGCCCGCGCGAATCATGTCGAGCTGCTCGGCCGCGGCGCGCGACAGGTCGATGATCCGGTTGCTGCTGAATGGCCCGCGGTCATTCAGCCGGACGACGACACTGCGGCCATTCTGGAGATTGGTCACCTGCACCCAGGTGGGCAGCGGCAGCGTCGGGTGCGCGCCGGTCATCGCATTCATGTCGTAGATTTCGCCGGTCGCCGTGCGGCCACCATGAAATGTCGGCCCATACCAGGAGGCCACGCCACGCTCGACATGGCCTGCGCCACTTGCGAGTACGACGTATCGCTTGCTGGCTACCTCGTAGAACGGCGGATTACCGAGCCGCGCGCGCGGCTCGTCGCGTGGCACGCCCTGGCCGGCGCTGGCGGGCGCCGGAGCCGCCGGCTCTGGGCGCTGTGGCTGCTGCGCGCAGCCCGCCGCGAGCAGGACCAGTGCCGGCAATGCCAGCCAATGCTTCATGTTGCAGGGGGCAGCAGCGCTTCGATGCGGCTGCCGAGTTCGTGGACGGCGAGCGCATACATCACGCTGCGGTTATATTTCGTGATGACGCCGCAATTGTGGAAACCGACGCGCAACTCTGGCCCCTGGTCGCCGGCAATGCGAATGAAGAATGCGGGGGCCTTGTCGCCGAGTCCGGTCTCGAAGCTGAGCCCGCGGTCGCGCAGGGACTTGACGGTTGTGTCCGGCGCCAGGCCACCGGCGACCAGGCTGTCGGCGCGCGGAAACCACAGGCTGGCAGGCGCGGCCACCGGTTCGCCGTCGTGCCAGCCGTGCTTCGCCAGGTAGTTGGCCACGCTTGCGATGACGTCATCCCAGCTGCCCCAGAGGTCACGGCGCGAATCGCCGTCGCCATCCACGGCGAAGGCACGGTAGCTGCGCGGCATGAACTGCGGGGACCCCATCGCGCCCGCATACGAGCCAAGCGCTGTGCGGACGTCGACCTGGTCCTCCCGCACCAGCAGCAGGAACTGCTCGAGCTCGTCGCGAAAGTACTTGCTGCGCGGTGGGTAGTCGAAGGCGAGCGTCGCCAGTGCATCGACGACCCGGAATCGTCCCGTGATCCTTCCGAAAAATGTCTCGACGCCGAGGATGCCGACGATCACGTGCCGTGCAACACCGGTGCTTTGCTCGATTTCGGCGAGCCGCGCGCGATGCGCGATCCAGAATGCGACGCCGGCAGCAATGCGTTCGTTGGTCAGGAAATGGTCGCGGTACGCATGCCAGGGCAGGACCTGCTCGGCGGGCCGGCTCATCAATTCAATGATCCTGGGCTGGCTCTGCGCGCCGGCGATGACGCCCGCCAGCCAGGCCTCGTCGAACTTGTGCTTGCGCAGCATTTCCTGCGTGAAATGCTGCACGTCCTCGCGATTGACGTCGAGTGCCGCAACCGGGCCGGCGCCCAGGAGCGCAAGCGCGCAGGACACCGAGCGAAGCATACTGATCGCGATTTTCTTCATGAACCCAGGAGTTTGCGGCTGGAGTACAGCGACATCAGCATACCGAAGCCGGCCATCAGGGTCACGAGAGAAGTCCCGCCGTAGCTGACGAGTGGCAGCGGTATGCCGACCACGGGAAGAAGCCCGGTCACCATGCCGGCATTGACGAACACATAGACGAAGAAGGTCAGCGCGATGCTGCCGGACAGCAGGCGCGTGAATGCGTCACGACACTGCGCGGACATGTACATGGCGCGGCCCACGATGAACAGGTAGCCGACCAGCAGTGCCAGCAGCCCGAGCAGCCCGAGTTCCTCGCCGATGACGGCGAATATGAAGTCCGTCGATCGTTCCGGGAGGAATTCGAGCTGTGCCTGGCTGCCATTGGTCCAGCCCTTGCCGAATACGCCACCGGAACCGATTGCTATCTGCGACTGGATGATGTGATAACCGGCGCCCAGTGCGTCACTCTGCGGGTCGAGCAGCGTCAGCAAGCGCTGGCGCTGGTAGTCGTGCAACAGGAAGCGCCAGACCAATGGCACGGCGGCGCCTGCCACCACGACCCCGCCCAGCAGGTAGAACCATGGCAGGCCGCCCAGCACGACCACGAACAGTCCCGCGGCAGCGACCAGCAGCGCCGTGCCCAGATCGGGCTGCTCGGCGATCAGCAGCACCGGGACCAGGATCATCGCGAGCACCGCCGCCACATTCCAGATCGACGGCGGCAATGGCCGCTGGT
>JAOUGR010000431.1 GCA_029857655.1 Gammaproteobacteria bacterium
CCTCACCTCGGCACTCGACGACGACTGCATCCGACGGGCGGCGAGCCGGATCGCCTGAACGATTCGCGGATACGTGCCGCACCGGCAGACGTTCCTGTCCAGCACCTTCGCGATGTCGGCTTCGGACGGATTCGGATTCGCCCAGAGCAGGCTGACCGTCGCCATCACCATCCCGGGCGTGCAGTAGCCGCACTGAAACGCCTCGACCTCGAGAAACGCCTCCTGGACCGGGTGCAGGCGCTCGCCGGCCGCCAGCCCCTCGATCGTGGTGATGTTCTTCCCCCGGGCGGCGTTCAGGGTCGTCACGCACGACCGCACAGCCTGCCTGTCGAGGAGGAGCGTGCAGGCGCCGCAATGGCCTTCGCCGCAGCCGAACTTCGACCCGGTCAGATCGAGCTCGTAACGCAGCACCGAGAGCAGGCTGTCACCGGGTTTCCCCTCCACCTCGTGAACCCGGCCGTTGACACGGAAAGAAAAGGTGGCCATTTGGCGAGTCTACACCCGCCCGGGCTGCTTCGGAACAACTCGTCCGCCCCCGCCGTAACCACCTGGATGAACTGGAGCTTCGACCAGAGATGACTGGATTCGTTCGTGATGTGAAGACGGGCGTGCGGCAGCTGATCCGGCGGCCCGGCTTCACCGCGGCGGCCGCTGCCTCGCTTGCGCTGGGCATCGGGATCAACACGACGCTCTTTTCGGTCGTCAACGGCGTGTTGTTGCGCGACGATGCGATAGCCGGTCGCGAGCGGCTGGTGGAAATCTATTCGGGCATCAACGAGGACTATCCGCAGCTCACGACGTCCTGGCCCGACTACCTCGACATTCGCGACGGCGCCGACGCGTTCTCAGCAGTCACGGCCAGCGCCTACGTGCGGGGGATCCTCTCCGGCGACCGGCCGCAGCTCGTGACGGGCGAAGTGGTCACTGCCAACTACTTCGACGTCCTCGGCGTCCGCCTGCCCCTCGGCCGCGGCTTCCTCGAGAGCGAGAACGCCGTGCCGAACGCCAGCGCCGTGGCCGTGATCGGTCACGGTCTCTGGCAGCGCCGCTTCGGCGGCGACGCCTCAATCGTGGGACGGATCATCGAGCTGTCCGGCACCACCTACACCGTGCTGGGCGTGGCGCCCGCACGCTTCACGGGCACGATCCCCGGCATTCCCGTGGACGTCTGGGTGCCGACGATGATGGTGGGCCGCCTTGTCTTCTCCGGCGTCCAGGCCAGCGCGGACGAAGACCCGGGCCAGACCAGGCTCGAGCGCCGCGGCACGCGCTGGCTGTTCGTAAAAGGCCGCCTCGCCGAGGGCCGGACGCTCGCCGACGCGCGCGCCCAGGTCGAGGCCATCTACGCGCGGAACCGGGACGCCTATCCGGTCACGAACGAGAAGGTGACGGCCAGCGTCGTCCCGGCGGCGAGCGTCCGGTTCCACCCGCTCCTCGACGGCTACATCCGGCAGGCGAGCGTCGGCCTGATGGCCGCGGTAGGCCTCGTCCTGCTCATCGCGTGCGCGAATGTCGCCAACCTTATGCTCGGGCGTGCCGTCGCACGCCGGCGCGAGTTCGCCATCCGGTCCGCGCTCGGCGCCGGACGCGGCCGCCTTGTCCGGCAGCTCCTCAGCGAAGGGCTGGTGCTCGCGTCGCTCGGCGGCGCGCTTGGCGTCCTGGTCGCGTGGTGGGCCGGGCGGGCCCTTTCCGGGTTCGGGACCGATGTGTTCCCCATCCCCGTGAGCTTCGACTTCTCGATCGATCGTACGGTGCTCGCGTTCGCGGCCCTCGCATCGCTGGGCACGGCTGTGCTGTTCGGCCTCGTTCCAGCATGGTCGGCGTCGCGGCCCGATGTCGTGGAAACGCTGAAGGGCACGTCGCCAGGCGCCGCGCGCGGATCGGCCGCGCTCGGCAACATCCTGGTCGGCGGCCAGCTCGCGCTGTCGCTCGTCCTTCTGGTTGCCGGCGCGCTGCTCGGCCGCGGGCTGCTCGCCGCAGAAGGAACCGATATCGGCTTCGATCCCACCAACGTCTCGTCGCTCCAGTTCAACCTGCAGATGAACGGTTACGACGCGGCGCGCGCGACGGTCCTGCGCGAGGAGGCGCTGCGCGCCATTCGCGGGCTCCCGGGCGTCGTCGCCGCGTCGACGGCATCGCGCCTGCCGCTGGCGCCGGACATCAACGCCGACAGCATTCTCGTCCCGGGCCATCACGAACCCGATGCCGACGGCACGATCATCGACACCGTCAGCGTCGGCGCCGACTACTTCGACGCCGTGGGTGTCCCCATTGTCGCGGGCCGTGCGTTCACGGCCGGCGAGGTCGCACAGCAGCGCCGCGTCGCGAT
>JAOUGR010000432.1 GCA_029857655.1 Gammaproteobacteria bacterium
GCTCGAGGCCGGGACCGCCTGGCGGATGATCCTGGTGGCGTCGCTCGCCAACCTGGGCTTCAAGGGCGTGCTGGTGGCGACGCTCGGCAGTCGCGAGCTGTTCCGCGACATCGCGGTGGCGTTTGGTGTGGCGATCGCGGCCGGCGGCACGTTTCTCTGGCTCTGGCCCACGTGAGCGTGGACCGGCAACGAATCCGGCAAGGAACAGGCTGCACCTGCCATGAGTAAGTTCGACCCGATTGCATCGTTTGCCAACCTCCGCCACGAGTTCGGCGAGCACGGCGGCGTGAACATGTCCGTGGAGGCCAGCACCACCTTCACGGTGATCGATCCGACCACCATGCCCGAGATCTTTCAGGGCCACCTCGGGCCGGAAGTGGGCGGGTGCTACCTGTACGGTCGGCATTTCAACCCGACGGTCTATGTGCTGGGCCGGCAGATCGCCGCCTACGAGGGCGCCGAGGCAGGTTACTGCACGGCGAGCGGCCTGTCGGCGATCGCCGCAACACTGATGCAGCTTTGTGATACCGGCGACCACGTCGTCGCAAGCCGCACCGTCTACGGCGGCACCTTTGCCATGCTGCACGACTACCTGCCCGTGAAGACCGCAATCGCCACGACCTTCGTCGACGTCTCCGACCTCGCCGCCGTGGAGCGCGCCTTCACGCCCAGGACCCGGCTGCTCTTCTGCGAGACCGTGTCAAACCCGACGCTGCGGGTGGCGGATATCCCGGGACTGGCGGCGATTGCCCACCGCCACGGCGCGTGCCTGGTCGTGGACAACACCTTTGCGCCCCTGATCGTCGCGCCGCTCCAGCATGGAGCGGACGTGGTCGTGCACAGCCTCACCAAGTTCATGAACGGCGCCAGCGATCACATTGCCGGAGCGGTGTGCGGCACCACGGAGTTCATCATGAAGCTGATGGACTTGCACACCGGCTCGCTGATGCTGCTTGGTCCGACGATGGACCCGCAGGTTGCCTTCGACATCAGTCTGCGGCTGCCGCACCTCGGCCTGCGGATGGCGGAGCACAGCCGTCGGGCCGGCGCCTTGGCGGCGCGCCTCGCCGAACTCGGGCTCCCGGTGGTTTACCCGGGCCTGCCGTCGCATCCTGACCACGCCTTGCTCCTGCGCCTGGCGAATCCGGATTTCGGTCACGGCGGCGTACTGACGCTGGACCTCGGCACACGCGAGCGCGCCTTCGAATTCATGAACCGCCTGCAGAACGAGCATCGCTTCGGGCTGATGGCCGTGAGCCTGGGATTCAGCGAGACGCTGATGTCCTGCTCGGCGGCATCCACCAGCAGCGAAATGCCGGACGACGACCTCGAGAAGGCCGGCATCAGCCCCGGTCTCGTGCGGTTGTCGATCGGCTACACGGGAACGCTGGAACAGCGTTGGCTGCAATTGCGGGCGGTGTTGCAGGACATGGGGTTGATCAGTCGAGGCGGATGAGGGCCGATCCATGACAGAACTGATCGAGCGGGTCTCGATGCGGATGCGCAGTTCGCAGACGCTGCGGCTGCTGACGGTCGGTGTCCTCGTGTTGCTGTTGCAGATCCCGATCGCGATGATCGGCGGCCAGGTATCCGAGCGCGAGGCGCGTGGCATCGAGGCGATCGAGGAAGTCTCCTCGAAATGGGGCAATGAACAGGTCATCAGCGGACCGGCGCTGGTCGTACCCTTTCTGTTCCGCTGGACCGAGGCCAATCGTGAGGGCCTGCCGATCGCGCGGTCGGAGTCGCGCTTCGCCTACTTCCTGCCCGACCGCCTGACGGTTGGTGGCACGGTGAACACGGAGATCCGCAAGCGCGGCATTTTCTCGGTACCGGTCTACAAGGCCGACCTGACTCTGTCCGGCCGGTTCTCGCGCCCGGATTTCTCGGACCTGGGAGTGGAGCCGGCCGCCATCGCCTGGGATCGGGCGCACCTCGTCGTCGGCATTTCGGATACGCGCGCAATCCAGCAGGAGACGGCCGTCAGCTGGAACGGCGCGCAGGTCGCTTTTGTTCCCGGCACCGGCGGATTCACCGATGCCGGCAGCGGCATCCACGCCGTCGTCGGATTCGACGCGAAGGCGGAAGCGGTCGATTTCTCGCTGCCGCTCGCCCTCAATGGCAGCCGCGGCGTCTATTTCACGCCGTTCGGCCAGAACACGGTCATCGAGCTCGAGTCCAATTACCCGCATCCGAGTCTCCAGGGAAACTGGCTGCCGAACGATCGCACCGTCTCGAATGAGGGATTCGAGGCGCGCTGGTCGATCCCGTTCCTGGGCCGCAGTTTTCCGCAGGCCTGGACCAGCGTGGACGACATGGAAGCCGAAATTG
>JAOUGR010000433.1 GCA_029857655.1 Gammaproteobacteria bacterium
TGGCGACATGCCATGGCATGCAGCCGACCGACCTGGCGCAGCAGCTGATGGTGGACGTGGATCTCGCCGTCCTCGGCGCCGACCCGGACCGCTACCGGGAGTTCGAGCTGCAAGTTCGCGCCGAGCACTGGTGGGTCCCGACGGCGTTGTATCGCAAGCAACGACTCGCGATCCTGCGGACATTCGTCATGCGCCAGTCAGTCTACGCGACGCACGAGTTCCGTGAACGCTATGAGCGCCTGGCGCGCAACAACCTCTCCTGGGCGATGGAGCAGCTCGATTTCGGCACCGCGACATTCCGCTGGACCGCCCGCTTCTGAGCATGCACCGCGCGGCATTTTTGACGCTCAGTGACCCGACAGGCTTCGTCATCGACGACGATCTTGCGCATGCACCACTGGCGCGGCGCGGCTGGCAGGTCGAGAACCTGCCCTGGGACCGCGCCGAGGTGGACTGGAAACGCTATGACCGGGTCGTGCTGCGCTCAACCTGGGACTATCAGCATCATCCCGAGAAGTTCCTTGCAACCCTCACTGCAATCGAAGCCGCGGGTACGCGACTGGACAACAGCGCCGAGATCGTGCGCTGGAACATGCACAAGACCTACCTGCGCGATCTCGACGCCCGCGGCGTGCCGATCGTGCCGACGATATGGCGTGAGGGTCTCGCGCGCGGCGAACTGCTGCCGCTCTTTGACGAACTCGGCAGCGATGAGGCCGTGATCAAGCCCGTGACCAGCGGCAATGCCCAGGGCGCCTATCACCTCGACCGCGCTCGGGCACAGGCACAGGCACAGGCAGCAGAGATAGAAAACTACTTCGCGGGCCGGCCGCTGATGATGCAGCCGTTCGAGCGCGGCATTCTGGCCGAGGGTGAATTCTCGCTGATCTATTTCAATGGCGCACTCAGTCACAGCATCCTCAAGGTGCCGAAGCCCGGAGACTTCCGCGTGCAGGAAGAGCACGGCGCCGACATCCAGGCCGTGCGCCCGGAACCCGCGCTGATCGCCGCCGGCAACGCCGCAATCGCCGCGATCGGCGAGCCCCTGCTCTACGCCCGCGCCGACCTGGTGCGGCACGGCACCGGATTCCGGGTCATGGAACTCGAACTGGTCGAGCCCGCCATCTACTTGCGCATGGATCCCGGCGCGCCTGACCGATTCGCCGACGCCGTCGCCGGTAGCATCAGCTGAGTGCGATCAAGCGGACTCTTGACCCCGCGCCCTCCCCGATTGAGCACGTGCGTGTAGATCATCGTCGTCTTCACGTCCGCGTGGCCCAGCAGTTCCTGCACCGTGCGGATGTCATAGCCGTCTTCGAGCAAATGCGTAGCGAAGCAGTGGCGGAAGGTGTGGCAACCCGCCGGCTTTGTGACACCCGCCGCGTGCACGGCGGACGCCACCGCGCGCTGCATTGTCTGCGGATAAAGATGGTGCCGAACAAGTTTGCTTGTATAGCGGTCGCGACAGAATGTCCGCGACGGAAAAACGTATTGCCATCCCCAGGTAATCGGCGCCTGCGGATATTTACGTGCCAATGCGTAGGGCAATGAAACACCCGGCTTACCGGTCTGCCGATCTGAGTCAAACATGGCCCTGACTCTCCCAATGTGCTGTTCAAGCCCCGGGACCAGCGCCTGCGGCAGCACGGTCACGCGGTCCTTTGATCCCTTGCCGTCTCGCACCAGGATCTCGCAGCGTCCTAGATCCATGTCTTTCATGCGGGTCTGAAGACACTCCAGGACTCGCATCCCCGAGCCATAGAGCAGGCTCGCAATCAACCAGGGCGTGCCTGAAAGAAAACCAAGGACTCGCTGCACCTCTTCGCGTGACAGTACGACCGGCAGGTGCGTTGAGGGCTTGGCACGGACGACCGACTCAAGCCATGGGAGCTTGATCTCGAGTACGGCGCGATACAGGAAAAGTATTGCCGCCAAGGCCTGGTTCTGGGTGCTAGCGGATACCTTGGCGTCAACCGCGAGATGCGTCAGAAAGCCTTCGACTTCGGGCGCACCCAGGTCGCGTGGATGCCGCATGCGATTGAAGCGGACAAATCGGCGTATCCAGAAGACATAAGCCTGCTCGGTGCGCAGGCTGTAATGGCGAGCGCGAATCCGGTCCCTGACGACATCCAGCAAGCGCGGTTGGTTGGCTTCCATGCCATTGTGCGGCGCAGCAAATGGGTGCCAGACCGCTGGACAATTAAAGCACCTATCGAAGGCGGCTCAACGGTGTTATACGGTCACAAATGCCGCATTATTCCACTGCATTTAGTCCCCCTAATTGTAGTTAGGCCGCAATCGAAGCCAATGTTGTTGTCAATTCCATG
>JAOUGR010000093.1 GCA_029857655.1 Gammaproteobacteria bacterium
CCCAAGTTCTCGACGCTGGCACTCGATCCCCTCGGCCAGGTGTTCCTGAGGCTGCTGTTCTTTGTCGTGATCCCGCTGGTGTTTGCGTCTCTGGCGAGCGGGGTCGCGCAGCTCGAGCGCCTGAGCCAGCTCGGCCCGCTGGCAGCGCGGACTTTCACGCTCTTCTTCGTGAACATGTCGATCGCGGTTATCCTCGGGCTCGCGATGATGAATATCGTGCAGCCGGGCTCGGCGATGGATCCGGCTGCGCAGGCGAGCCTGCTCGAGCAGTACGGTGGCGAGGCCAAAGAGACCGTGGCGCGCCAGGCGGAATCACCCCCGGTCACGCCGATGACCATCGTCGACATGTTCATGCCGCGCAACCTGTTTGGTGCCTTCGTGGGCAACGACCGGGGTCGCCTGGGCGACGTACTGCCGCTGATCCTGTTTGCCATCCTGGTCGGTGCAGCTGCGACGGGCCTGCCTGCCGGGGAACGCGGACAGCTGCGTTCGGCGCTGCAGATAGTCACGGATCTCATGACGCGAATAGTCCATTTCGCACTGATGCTCGCCCCGTATGCGGTGCCGGCGTTGATCTACAGCGTGATCGTCAAGATTGGCTGGGACATCGTCATCGCGCTCGGCATCTTCGTGGTCGGCTGCCTGGTCGTGATGATGTTGCACCTTTTCGGCACCATGTCGCTGTGGCTCCGGTTCCTGGCGAAGCGCCGGCCATTGGAGTTCTGGGGGGAGATTCGGCCGGTGCTGGTGACGGCTTTCTCGACCAGCTCGAGCGCAGCGACCTTGCCGACGGCACTGACGGCGGCGCGCGATCAGCTAGGCGTGCTACCCCAGGTCGCGGGCTTCGTGCTGCCGCTGGGCACGACGATGAACATGGCCGGCACGGCGCTCTATGAAGGGGCTGTCGTGCTGTTCGTTGCGCAGGTATTCGGAATCGAGCTGAGTCTTGCGCAGCAGCTGACACTCGTGTTGCTCGCGGTCTTGAGTGCCGTCGCGGTTGCCGCCATTCCGGGCGGCTCGCTGCCTCTGATCGCGGGACTGTTGGTCGCCTTCGGTATCCCGGCGGAGGGCATCGGAATCATCCTCGGCATCGACCGGATCCTCGACATGACGCGGACGATGGTCAATGTCGGATCCGATGTCGTGACGACGACCGTCGTCGATCGGTTCACGCGGAAGGGCCTGGAGGGCGCTCCGGCAACGCCGGGCTAGGCGGGCTGGGTAGTCCCGGCAGACGCCAGGGCCGCTGCCTTGCGCGGCTCGATGTCCGGCGGCAGCAGTTTGTACATCACGGGCGTCACCAGGCGGGCCAGCAGCGTCGAACTGATGAGTCCGCCGATGATCACGATCGCTAGCGGCGAATAGAGGCCGGAACCCTGGATCGCCAGCGGCGTGAGTCCGCCGATTGCAGTCAGCGAAGTCAGCAGGATCGGCAGGAAGCGCACTTCGCCGGCTTCGGCGATGGCATCGTCGAGCTGCCGGCCGACGGTGCGCAGCTGGTTCGTGAAATCCACGAGCAGGATCGAGTTCTTGATCTCGATGCCGACCAGCGCGATCATGCCGATCATCGACGTGAATGAAAGCGTATAGCCGGTCAGGAACAGCGCGACCAGGCCGCCGGTGATGCCGAGCGGCACGACGCCGAACACGATCAGCATCGAGCGGAAGCTGCCGAACTCGAGCACCAGCACCGCGAGAATCCCGAACACCGCGACCAGCATCGCAACGCCGAGGCCGGAAAAGCTCTCCTCGCGCGCTTCAAGCTCGCCGGCCGCTACATAGCGATACCCCGGCGGCCAGGTCATGGCATCGAGCTTCTCGATCACCTGGACAGTCAATTCGTCGGTCGAATAGCCGGTGGCCGGGTACGCCGTGACGGCCACGGCACGCTCGCGGTTGTAGCGCTTGATGCTGCTGGGCGCGCTGCGAAACTGCGGATCGATGATCTGCGAGAGTGGCACCTGGCGTCCCGTCAGCGATGAGACCTGCACCGACTGCAGCATGTCGAGTGTGGGCCGTGCCCCGATCGGCAGGCGCAGCGTGATGTCGTACTCGTCGCCATCCGGATCGCGGTACTGGCCGGCGACTAGACCCGCGACGGCGAGCCTGACGGTCCGGTCGGCCTCGATTGCGGGGATGCCGAACAGCGCGGCTTTCTCGGAATCCACGTGCAGGTCGATATCGATGCGCGACAGGCGCAGCGGGTTGACGACGTCGCGTGTGCCGGGTGTGCCTTCGATCAGTTTTTCGACTTCCACTGCCAGTGCGCGCAGCGTTTCCATATCCGGCCCGATCACCCGGATTTCGATCGGCGCGGCGATCGGCGGGCCGTTCTCGAATTGCTTCAGGGAGATGTGTGCTGCCGGATAGCCGGCGAATTCCGCCCGCAGGCCGTCGAGCAGGCGCCCGGTGGCGACCGGGTCGTACTTTTCGACTTCCGCGAACACCTCGGCAAGATTTGCGGAAGTGTTGCGCGACAGCAGGTTGTAATAGACGCGCGGGTTCTCCCGCCCGAGATTGGAGAACCACCAGCGGATTCCGGGCGTTTCCGCGAGCTTCTGCTCGACGAAGCGCAGCGCGCGGTCGGTCTCCGCAAGGCTCGCGCCGTCCGCCGTCTCGATGCGCACCCGGAACTGGGGGATATCGGCCGTGGGGAACACGCTGAAGCCGATCCATGGCACCAGCAGCAGCGACAGCGCGAACACGCCGAGTGCGGCGGCCAAGGTCGTGCGCGGCCGCCCCAGTCCCCAGCGCAGGGCCGGTCCGTAGATCCGGTGGATGGCGCGCATCACCGCGGCGAGCACGCGATCGGCGATGTGGTCGGCACGGTCAAGCACCGCATGCAGCCTGGCGAGCGGCGCTGCAAGCCAGGGACGGCGCGATTCGCGGCGCCCATCGCCACGCAGCAGGCGGCTCGCCAGGAACGGGATGATGGTCAGTGCGATGAAGAACGACGCCAGG
The DNA here is from genome assembly GCA_029857655.1 of Gammaproteobacteria bacterium. Classification (GTDB taxonomy): domain Bacteria; phylum Pseudomonadota; class Gammaproteobacteria; order Steroidobacterales; family Steroidobacteraceae; genus SCUD01. The sequence continues at coordinate 2,962 of JAOUGR010000093.1, forward strand.
ATCGTGAACAACACGGCGGCCGGCAGCGAGCGGATGAAGTCACCGGCGCCTTCAGGCAGGAACAGCAGCGGCACGAAGGCGAGCAACAGTGTCGCCGTGCAGCCGAGCACTGCGAGCCAGATCTGGTCGGTCGCGGCGATTGCGGCCTGCAGCCTGGGCATGCCCTGACGTACATTACGCGCGATGTTCTCGACGACCACGATCGAATCGTCGACCAGCAGGCCCAATGCCACGACAAAGCCGGCGATCGAGAGCTGATTCAGGGAGAAACCGGCCAGGTACAGTGCCGCCAGCCCGATCGCCAGTGACAGCGGTATCGAGATCATCACGATGCCGGCGGCGCGAAGGCCGAGCGGCAGCAGGGTCAGGAGCACGAGCCCGATCGCGACCGTGAAGTCGAACTGCAGCCGCGACAGGCGGCGATCCACGTTGGCTGACTGGTCGAAGCCGTTCTCCAGGCGGATCTGGGAGGGCAATCCCGCGCGGAACTGGGGCAGGCGCGCGTAGATTGCATCGCGCACCACGAAGACATTCTGGTTGTCCTTCATGCTCGCGGTAACGAACACGGCGCGGGTACCGTTGTAGCGGCCGATGTAGCGTTCTTCCTCTGCACTCCAGGTCACTTCTGCGATGTCGCGGATGTGCACGACGCGGCCTGCCCTTGCGCTGACGACCGTATCGCCGACCTCCGCCAGGGACTCGTAGCTGCCGGAGGTCTTGAGGTTGTAGCGCCGCATCCCGACGTCCACCGCGCCCCCGGGGATGCTCGCGTTCTCGCCCTGAATTGCGGCGATCACCTGGCCCAGCGTGATCCCCGAAGCTGACAAGCGCTCCAGGTCGATCGCGACCCGCACTTCCGGCGCCGGGTAAGCCCAGGTGTCGGCACGGCGCACGCCGGGCACGGTCTCGATGAGCTGCTCCAGATCCTCGGCGTGCTTCTTGAATTCGCGCCAGTCGGCATCGGTGCTGACCAATGCGAATTGCACGATATTCACTGTGCCGGGGCTGAACTGCCGGATGTCAATCGCGAACACGTCGTCCGGCAGTGTCGGCCTTACGACATTGATCTCGCGTATGACCTCGTCATATTTGCGGTCCGGGTCGACGCCGTAAACGAACTCGATCTCGATCAGTGCGAGCCCGTCGAGCGCCGTGCTGGTCAGCTTCTTGACGTCATCGAGCTCGGCCAGCACATCCTCGATCGGGTCGACGACCAGTCTCTCGACATCCTCCGGATCCGCACCGGGGTATTGCACGACGATCAGCGAGCCGGGGAACTTCAGCGACGGGTCCTCGGCGCGCGGGATCGCGCCGAGCGCCCACAGCCCGGTGGCGATCAGGAGCGCAAATACGACCAGCGTGAATTGCCAGCGGTGAACCGAGAATGACCAGAGGCTCATGCGCCGTCCTCAGCCGCCGTCGAGCACGCGTACGGTGTCATCGTCGTCGAGCCAGGCGGCGCCCTCCGTGACCACGCGATCGCCCGGTACCAGACCCGCGACGATCTCGACGCGCTCGCCGAGCATGCGCCCGATTCGCACCGGGACGCGCTTTGCATGGCCGCTCTCCGCGACCACGAACACGAGGGCTGCGCTGCCATCCGCCTCCAGCAGCGCCGTCACCGGGACGACCGGCACGCCTGCCGCGTCCTGGTCCGCAATGACTGCCTTGGCGACCAGGCCCTGGACGAAACGCTCGCCCTGGGGATCGACGGCGAGCTTCAGCTCATACGTTCCAGTCTGCGGATCGGCCGCGGCCGCGATCTCCGTGACGGTCGCGGCAAAAACCCGGCCGGGAAAGGCGTCCAGCGTCACTTCGGCGGTCATCCCGTGCTGCACTCGAACCACGTCCCGATCCGACAGCACGGCGCGCACGATCCAGCCGCCGCCTGTGTTGCCGACCACCAGCACGGGCTGGCCCGCGGCAACCAGCTCATCAGGTTCGGCGAGGCGTCTTTGCACGACGCCGTCGGCAGGGGCCTCGATACGCGCATGGCGCGCATTGAAGAGCGCGGAGCGCAGACCGGCGGTCGCGACCGAACTGGCGGTCCCGAGATCCTCGACCTGTTCACGGGTCGCGACCTCATCGGCGAGCAGTGCCTTGCCGCGCTCGAGGTCGCGCGCTGCCTTGTCGGCCAGCGCCTGTGCCTGTGCGACGGCAGCGGCTACCTCGTCGTCGGCTAATGTCGCGAGCAGCTGGCCGCGCCGCACGCGTTCGCCCTGCTCGACGTTGATCGTCCGGATCATGCCGCCGGTCTTGAACGCGAGACGCACTTCGTCGGCTGGAGCCACGACGCCGATGGCGCGCAGCGCCTCCGCCGAGGACGCCGTTTCGACCACGCTGACCCGCACCGGCGCGGCATCCGCGGCATCCGTTCTGGCGGTGTCATCGCCGCAGGCAGCGAGAGCCAGTATTGCGGCCAGCACCAGGATTCTGTTGTTCATGATTAGTGCTCCACGCCGCCAATCGCGTATTCCACCTGCGCGAGCGCGGCGAACGCGTCGTAGCGCGTAACGTTGCCATTCAGGCGTGCCGCAGTCAGGGCACGCTGTGCGTCGAGGTATTCGGCCGGCGAGACCTGGCCGAGGTCGCGCTTCTTCGAAATGATTTCGAATGCCGCGGCTGCAGCCTCGGCGCGGCGGCTTGCCGTCGTGAGCGAGGCCTCTGCGACCTCCAGGTCCGAAAGCGCCTCGTGCACCTGGATGCGGATCTGCTGCTCGGCAAGTGCGCGGCCTGCTACCAGCTCGGCGCTCCTGGCGCGGGCGGCGCGCACCGATGCTCGATCTGCGCCACCGCTGAACAGGTTGAACCGCACGATCACGGATGCCATGACATACGGGTCCTGGTCGCGGTAATCCCAGTCGGCGCCCTGGGTGCCGGCGTCGACCGCGAGCGCGACCTGCGGCTTGAAGGCGGCCCTCGCAATTCGTTCCGACTCGCCGGCCGCAGCCACGCCTGCCTCGAGCTGGCGCAGTTCAGCGCGATGTGCGAGCGCGGTTTCCTCGAGCTGCAGGGCGGCAGCGGTGGCACCAGCCGGTCGCGAGACCCGGGCCGCAAGCCGTGGCAGGTCGGCATCTGTCACCGCGACAGCTTCGAGTTCACGCGTCAGCTGGGCATTGCACAGCAGGTTGACGTAGCGGCGCGCGAGCGACTCGGTGGCCCGCGCACGGATCAATTGCTGGTCGATCTCGAGCCGATCGGCCTCGGCGCGCAGCACGAGATCGCGCGTGACCTTTCCATTGCGGTGCAGGCTTTCGTTAACGCGCTCGTTCTCCCTTGCGAGATCGAGCGTCGCGGAAAGTATCCCGGCCGCTTCGCGGGATGCGAGCCAGCGGTAATAAGCCTGGCGCACGTCGCGCTCCAGTTGCAGGCGATAGGCGTCGAGACCGTAGCGGGCTGCGTCATAGCCGTGCATCGCCTGGCGTCGCGCAGCCGCAATCCGCGCGTCGTAGAGCGGCTGCGAGAGCCGCAACACGGAGTCCTGCTCGCGTTCGCGCAGGAAACTGAAGGACTGGTTCGCTATCGGCGTGAATGGCGCGGGCTGCCCGCTGGCTGCGAGCAGCGCATTCAGCGAGGAATAGACGGGATTCAGCAGGTCGCCGACGGGCAGTTCGATCTCGCGCCCGCCGTCGGCGCGCGAGTAGCGCAGTTGCAGGTCGAGCGCGGGCAGGAATCGCGCGCGCGCCATGTCGAGTGCGGCAAGACGCTGATCCACGCCTGCTTCCACGGCGTCGAGGCCCAGATTTGACTCAAGCGCCTCGGCGACCAGCGCGTCCGCGATACGGAGCACGGCAGGCTCATCGGTTTCGGGCGTTGCCGCCGCGGGCATCGCAAGCAGGAGCGCGAGCAGGAAGCCCGAAATGCCGATTTGTGCAGCCGTTGAATGCTTGGACATGTGTCAATCCGTAATCCAAAAAAATCAGCCTGCGGGCTTCGCCGCCAGCATGTGCCGGAGCATTGCGAACGAACCATCCATGAGTTGCGATACCTCGACGCCAAGGCGCGCGATTTCCTGGGTCTTGTTCGTGCCGATCTGGATCAGCCCGTGTGTGAATGCCCACAGCATCACGCAGACTTGCGCGGGATTGCCGATGTCCTTGCGGATCGAACCATCGGCCTGACCCCTGACGAGCGCTTCGGCGATCACCGCGATCACGGCGTCACCGGCGGCGGCACAAGCGTCGTCGGTCGGCTGGCCCACGGCTTGGTGTGCATGGAAACGGCTGCAGGCGTCGAATCGGTACGGTAGTTCCTTCTGGAACAGAACGTATTCGCGGCCGATGGACTGGACCTTGTCGAGACCGGAGCTCTGCGTCGCCGCCGCGGCAATGAAGCGCTCGCGCAGTTCGGTCAGCGCGCGCTCGGCGATCGCAAGCAGCAGGTCGCTCTTGTCCTTGAAGTAGACATAGATGAGGGCGCGCGAGAGGCGGGCGCTTTTCGCGACGCTGTCCATCGTGACGGCGTCCCAGCCCACGTCGGCATAGAGCTGCTCGGCCGCATCGACGATCTCGGCGCGTCGACGTTCTTTTTCATCTTC
>JAOUGR010000434.1 GCA_029857655.1 Gammaproteobacteria bacterium
TGGATCCCCGCTTGCGCCCCGAGGACGCGGGCCAGCCCGGATCGCCGCCCGACGTGGCGCTGCTCTCGACGGGCTACCAGCTCCTGTCCGAGACGCGCCACGACCTGCTCGAGCCTGCGCTCGAGGCGCTGCGCTGCGGGCTCGACGGGCTCGAGCTGCCGCTGCGGAGCTTCGAATGCGAGTTCGGCCCGAGTCAGGCCGAGGTGACGCTGGGCGTCCAGGAAGGGCTTGCGGCGGCTGACGCCATGGTGCTGTTTCGCAGCGCCGCCAAGCAGATCCTGCGCCGCCACGGCTATCACGCGACCTTCATGTGCCGGCCGAAGCTGCCGAACGTGATGTCCTCGGGCTGGCACTTGCACCAGTCGCTAAATGATCGCTCCGGCACGAACGCGTTCATGTCGGACAAGGACTTTCTGTCGGCGACCGGCAAGAGCTTCCTCGCGGGGCTACTCGCGCATGCCTCCGCGTCCGCAGCATTTTCCACGCCGACGCTGAACGGCTACAAGCGCTACCGGCCGTACTCGCTTGCGCCGGAGCGCGCGGTGTGGGGGCGCGACAACCGCGGCGCCATGCTGCGCGTGCTGGGTGGCCCGGGCGATTCGGCGACGCGCATCGAGAACCGCATCGGCGAGCCTGCCGCGAATCCGTATCTGTACTTCGCCTCGCAGATCTACTGCGGCATGGACGGCGTGCGGCGCAAGCTCGATCCCGGGGCGCCGGAACAGACGCCCTATGAATCGAAGGCGGCGCACCTGCCGCGGTCGCTGGACGAGGCACTGGTCGCGCTACGCGAAGATGCCTGCCTGAAAGAAGGTTTGGGCGCGCAGTTCGTCGACTACTACTGCCGCATCAAGGAAGCCGAGATCGCGCGGTTCAACGCTGAGGTCTCGGAGTGGGAGCAACGGGAGTACTTTGATCTGTTCTAGCGGCGTGGTGGCCCGGCGCATGCTGGCTCAGGCGACCTGCCCCTGGCCATCGCATTTCCAGATCGGCGGCGTCAGCTTGTCGGAATTGTCGGCGGATCGAATCGCGAGTAACGTGCTGATCCCAAATGCCGTTCCGGCGCCTTTTTGCATGTTGGCGGCCTGCAAACAGCTATCTGTCAACTAATTTGTCAACCGATGCACGCTAGACGGCGACATTAAGCAAGCAAGGGGGAACAACAATGTCCAAGGCACCCTTCAAGCTGCCAAACGTTTTTGTCGGTTGCCCCTACGGCGGCAAGTTCAAGTTCGCAGCGTTCAAGGCAACTCTCGATCGCCTGCCGTTTCAGTTTTTCTATGCAGACACTCGACTACAGACAAAGCATCTGATGCAGATCCTCACAAAATACATTGCCACGGCCGACTTCTGCTTTTTTGATGTGTCTACCTGGAATCCCAACGTTTCTCTGGAGCTTGGGCTCGCGGAGGGAATGGATGCGGATTACTACATTCTCGTTAATCGCAAATTGTCATCTGGGGTGCCTTCAGACATCCAGGGTATTCAGAGAATCGAGTACAGCAACTTCAAAGATTTCGATACTCAGAAGGGCCTGTTACCACAGATCGTTCGGTACTTGGTATCCAGTCAAACACATCCGAGAAACATCTGGGATGCGCTAGAAAGCAGCGCAAACCGCGAGAAACGTTACTACTTCGCGCTTCGTGTGCTGGCTCATTTCAAGACCCACAAGCGTCTTGGCTCCGAACACTTGGCTGTTGTCTCGCGTGGCACATACCTACGCAAAGATGAGAAAGAGGATGTGCTGGAAACAATGAGAGGGTTGGGTCTACTTTCGAAAGTGGGGTCAAAGCTGGGTCCTAGTTTGGCAAAGAACCTCTATCGCGACCCGATATCTGTGTGACAGCTCAAGTCGATCGCCGTCTAACACTTTGCTGCTGCGGGCGGGCTGCCGGCGAAGCTCTCTATCAAATGTCAATGCGTACGGCCCGCCGCAGAGCACAACGTTAGGCATCAGGAGCGGTCGTTGGACGAATCGCTCACCCGCTTGCTGGCCGAACTCGAAGAGTTCGGGCAATCCAACGACAGCGGCAACGCGGAACGCGCGAAACGGATGTTGAACATCACCCGGGACACGGGTGAATTTCTCGCTGTACTTGTCAAAGCCACTCACGCTCAGCGAGTGCTCGAGATCGGCACATCCAACGGCTATTCGACGCTCTGGCTGGCGAGCGCGGCACGCGCTATCGGCGGCTCGGTGACCACCGTGGAGTTGTCGGACTTCAAAGTTTCGCTGGCGACAGCCAACTTCGCCCGCTCCAGTGTCTCGTCAGCCATTAACCTCATTCACGCCGATGCGGGGCAAGTACTTCGTCGTGCCG
>JAOUGR010000435.1 GCA_029857655.1 Gammaproteobacteria bacterium
AGGGCGCGGCTGCCCTCAATCGGCTGTTGCCCGCTACGATCGCGGCCCTGCCGCTTGCCGTGCGGCCGCGCGTGCAGCACCAGAGCGGAACGCGCGACCGTGAGGCGACCGCCGCGGCCTACCGCGAGCTCGGCATCGAGGCCGATGTCAGGGCTTTCATCGACGACATGGCCGGCGCATACGCCGCCGCCGATCTCGTCATCGCGCGCGCAGGCGCGCTGACGGTCGCAGAACTCGCTGCCGCCGGTGTCGCGGCGATCCTCGTGCCATTCCCGGCGGCGGTGGACGATCACCAGAGTCGCAATGCGGCCTGGCTCGGTCAGGCGGGCGCCGCGCGCGTGATCGCCGAGCCGGGGCTCACTTCCGCGCGTCTTGCGGAACAACTGTCGGCGCTGCTTTCAACGGGTCGCCCGGGGTTGCTGGCGATGGCCGAGTCCGCTCGTGCGGTCGCGATCACCGATGCTGCGGAACGTGTGGCCACACTCTGCCTCGAGGCAGAGGGGGCGCGCGCATGAGCGACCGGATGCGCCGCATCAGCCACATCCACATGATCGGCATCGGTGGTGCCGGTATGGGCGGCATCGCCGAGGTGCTGGTCAATCTCGGTTATCAGGTGCGGGGCTCCGACCTGCGCGCCAATGCCGTAACGGCGCGGCTGCAGAAAATGGGCGTGCAGATTTTCATCGGTCATGCCGCGGATCACGTCGCCGGCGCCGATGTCGTGGTCGTCTCGACCGCGGTCGGGCCGGCAAATCCCGAGCTGCTGGCTGCTCAGCAGGCGCGGATCCCGGTCGTGCCGCGCGCGGAGATGCTGGCCGAGCTGATGCGCTTCCGCCAGGGCATCGCGGTCGCCGGCACCCACGGCAAGACCACGACGACCAGCCTGGTCGCAAGCGTGCTGGCCGATGGCGGGCTGGATCCGACCTTCGTGATCGGCGGGCAGTTGAAGAGCGCCGGCAGCAATGCGCGTCTCGGCACCGGCCGCTACCTGGTTGCGGAAGCCGACGAGAGCGATGCGTCGTTCCTGCACCTGCAGCCGGTGATCGCGATCGTCACCAACATTGACAACGATCACCTGATTACCCACGGCGGCGATTTCGACAAGCTGCGGCAGAGCTTTGTCGAATTCCTGCACAACCTGCCATTCTACGGGCTCGCCGTGTTGTGCAGCGACGATGCCGAGATTCGCGGCCTGCTGGCACAGGTCGGCCGGCCGACGATCCGCTACGGGCTCGGTGACGACGCCGACCTGCGGGCTGTCCGGCTCGAGCGCATGGGCGCGCGCACGCACTTTGAAGTGCTGCGTGAAGGGCGCGAGCCGCTCTCCGTGACGCTGAACCTGGCGGGACTGCACAACGTGCGCAATTCGCTCGCCGCCATCGCGGTTGCCAGCGAACTCGAGATTGCAGACAAGTCCATCCAGCGCGCGCTCGAATCATTCGAGGGGATCGGCCGCCGCCTGGAGACTGTCGGCGAAGTCGAAACCGCGACGGGGCGCGTGACGATCGTGGACGACTACGGCCATCACCCGACCGAGATCGAGGCCACACTCGAGGCCGCCCGCCAGGCCTGGCCGGGCCGCAGGCTGGTGCTGGCCTTCCAGCCGCATCGTTACACGCGCACCCACGACCTGATCGACGACTTCGGACGCGTGCTGTCCGCGGCGGATGCGCTGGTCGTCACCGAGGTGTACGCGGCGGGCGAGGACCCCATACCGAATGCCGACGGGCGCGCGATCTGCCGTGCCGTGCGCGGCCGCGGCCAGATCGAGCCGGTGTTCGTCGAGCAGGTAGGCGAGCTTGCCGGGGCGCTCGCGGGGCTGATCAAGGACGGCGACGTGATCCTGACGATGGGCGCGGGCAGCATCGGCGGCGTCTCGCACGAATTGCCGGCGAGCCTGGCGGCGGGAGCGCGGTCGTGATGAACGTGGCCATACCCGCCGGGTTCGAGGCCAGGGTGCTGCGCGACGAGCCGATGTCGCGCCACACTTCCTGGCGTGTCGGCGGTCCCGCTGATGCCTGGTTCGCACCGCGGGACTCCGAGGAGCTTTCCGGATTCCTGCGCGGGTTGCCGACCGGCGTGCCGGTCACGTGGGTCGGCCTCGGCAGCAACCTGCTGGTGCGCGATGGCGGCATCCGCGGCGTCGTGATTTCGGTGCACGGAATACTGAATGCGCTCGAGCGCGTCGGCGACCTGATGGTGCGCGCTGAAGCCGGCGTCGCCTGCGCGCGGCTCGGCCGGCAATGCGCGAAGTGGCAGCTCGGCCCTGCGGACTTCTTCGCCGGCATTCCCGGCACGGTCGGTGGAGCGCTCGCGATGAAT
>JAOUGR010000094.1 GCA_029857655.1 Gammaproteobacteria bacterium
TGTACGTCTTGGACCGGCTCGGGATGCCCGAGGTGGCAAAAGCCGGATTCGCGGTGTACGCGGGGTTGATGTAAGGGTTCGAGAAGAACGCGAACTCCGGCGTCTGCGCGCGTGCATTGGCGCCTGTCGGGACGTTGTTGTCGACGTCGCGCTTCTCGCTGTCGTAGCGTAGTGCCAGCGCGAGTTCGACGCCCTCGGAGATATCGTAGGCAAGCTGCCCGAAGCCTGCATACACCTTGCTGTTGAAGGTGTCGTCGTACAGAAGGTCGGTGGGGTTCGGTCCACTGGTCGGCACGAATGCCTGCGCCAGGAAGTTCTGCTGCAACGAGGCGCCGGTGTTGTCAGCGCCCTGTGAGACCACCACATGGCGCTCGATGTCGGCGAAATATATGCCGGCCAGCCAGCGCAGCCGCTGATCGCCCGGCGAAGTCAGGCGCACCTCCAGGCTCGAGTCTTTCTGGTCGCGCTGCTGATATTGGTAACCGCCACAGGTTGTCGGTCCATACGGGGGCTGGAACGACGATGCATAGGGCGTAAATGACACGATTGTGTAGGGGGGGCCCGGAGGGATATCGCCGGTCTGGTCCCTGCCGTAGTTAAACGGCGCCGGGAGCGGCGTGTCGCCAAACCGCGCGGCAAATGACGCCGCGCATGAAGGCGTAAGCGCATAAAGGAAGAACGCGTCGCTCGCGCCGTCGGTGAGGAAGAAGTTGGTCTGGTCGTTGTACGCCAAGACGGTGGTCAGTTCTCCCACGCCAGTATCCCAATTGCCCTTGATGGAGATGTTCTTGTTCTCCTGCTCGTTGCGGGGCTTGATGTTGTTCGTATAGAAGAAGCTGTGCTGGTTCGGATCCTCGTCGAAGGGCGGGGCCGCGAAAATTACCGCTGCCTCGGCAAAAGACACGGCGGCGTTGAATTTAATGGCACCGGATTTGATCTTCGAGTACTTGGCCTTCACGTCGAAGCTGCCGTTGCCGGCATCGAAGTTGAGGCGTCCAGAAGCACCTGTTTCCTCGAAGTAGTCGGTGCAGTCATCGCAATCGAGCAGGGTGTTTGTCCACTGGCCATCAGTGCTGTGCGTATAGACGGAAAGGCTGCCCTTCGCGTTGTCGCCGAGCGGCCCACTCATATAAAGGCTGCCCTTGTAAGTGTTGTCGGTCCCGTAGCCCGCGCCGACCTCGAACTCGGCCGTATCGCCCGGCTTGCGCGTCGTGAGAATCATCGCGCCGGCCAGCGCATTGCGCCCATACAGGGCGCCCTGGGGTCCCTTCAGAACCTCGACCTGCGTGACGTTGTTCAGCTCCTGGTTCAGCGCATTGGGGTTGGTTTGCAGCACGCCGTCGATGACCAGTGCGAAGTTCGTTTCGGCATCGCGGCCGGTATTGATGCCACGGATCACGACCTGCAGATCGCCGGCCTCGGCCGCCTGCACCTGCGCAACGCCTGGCGTCAGCGCGATAAAGTCAGCCGGCCGTTCGATGCCCGCCGACTTGATTTCGGCGGCCGTGAAAGCCTGGACCGTGACAGGCACATCCTCGATCTTCTCCGCGCGCTGCCGGGCGGTGACCACGACTTCGGGCAGTGCTGATTCAGCCTGCGGTTCGGCAGCGGCACCCGCGGCGGCCAGGATGCTCGCGACGGCAATGGCAATGGCGGGCGTGGTGGGCGTGAAGTGGTGCATGGCTCCCTCGCAGGGTTCTAGAACCCCGTTGTTGTATACAAAACAGGCGTCCGGATCATACTCTGAGCATTAATGAAGCCGCAATATCGGGTCCTGGAGCCTGGACGGTATACACAGTGGCCATGACGAAGCAGACGATGTTCGAGAAGATCTGGCGGGCCCACGAGGTCGTGCCGGAGTCCGCCGAAGCGCCCGCAGTCCTGTACATCGACCTGCACCTGGTCCACGAGGTCACCTCGGCGCAGGCCTTCCGGTTGCTGCGCGAGCGGGGGATTCCAGTGCGCCGCCCGGACCGGACCGTGGCGACACTCGATCATGCGACGCCGACCGATACCCGGCAGCTCTTCGGCGGTGTGCCGATCCGGCTCGAGTCGGCGGCCCGGCAGATCGAGGAACTCGAACGCAATGCGGCCGCATCCGGCATCGAGCTCTTCGGGCTGCGCGACAAGCACCGCGGCATCGTGCACGTGATCGGTCCCGAGCTCGGCCTGACCCAGCCCGGCATGACGATCGTTTGCGGTGACAGCCACACCAGCACGCATGGCGCCTTCGGCACGCTGGCCTTCGGCATCGGGACGACCGAGGTCGGGCACGTGCTCGCAACCCAGTGCCTGTTGCAGCGCAAGCCGAAGACCCTTGCGGTCGAAGTGCGCGGCAAGTTTGCCCACGGGGTCAGCGCCAAGGATCTCGTGCTGGCGATCATTGCGCAGCTCGGCGTGGCGGGCGGCAGCGGGCAGGTCATCGAGTATCGCGGCGAGGCCGTCCGCGCGCTTTCGATGGATGAACGCATGACGGTCTGCAACATGTCCATCGAGGCCGGCGCCCGGGCCGGCATGATCGCGCCGGACGAGACGACATTCACATATATGCGTGGCCGTCCGCGCGCCCCGGCAGGCGCGGAATGGGAGCGCGCGCTTGCAGCCTGGCAGCAGTTGCCGAGCGACGCGGGCGCGGCATTCGATCGCGAAGTGGCGCTCGACGCATCGGACGTCCCGCCGATGATCAGCTACGGCACCAATCCCGGCATGTCGATTCCGGTCAACGGGATCATACCGATGCGGAACGACGAGTCTTTCCTGAAAGCCATGCAATACATGGCCTTTGCACCGGGCGATATGCTGGCCGGCAAGCCGGTCGACATCGTGTTCATCGGCAGCTGCACGAATTCGCGCCTGTCGGATCTGCGCGCGGCGGCGGCCCTGCTGCGTGGGCGCAAGGTTGCGAGCGGCGTGCGCATGCTGGTCGTGCCGGGCTCGCAGCAGGTCAAGCAGGCGGCAGAGGCCGAGGGGCTGCACGAAGTGTTCACCGGTGCCGGCGCAGAATGGCGCGAGTCCGGCTGCTCGATGTGCGTCGGCATCAATGGCGACACGGCGCCCGCAGGCCGTTACGTCGTCAGCACCAGCAACCGGAATTTCGAGGGGCGCCAGGGCCAGGGCGCGCGCACGCTGCTGGCAAGCCCGGTGACTGCGGCTGCGGCTGCGGTCACCGGCCGCATTACCGATCCGCGCGACCTGATGTCCTGAGGCGCCGGGAGACCGAATCATGCAAGTCATCCGCCGTATCCGTTCGCGAACGCTCGTGCTGCCTGCCGCCGACGTGGACACCGACCAGATCTTTCCGGCCCGTTTCCTGACCACGACCAGCCGCGATGGGCTCGGCCGGGCCCTGTTCGCGGACTGGCGGTTCGACGCCGAGGGCCGCCCGCGGCCAGAGTTCGTGCTGAACCGCCCAGAGTCTGCCGGTTGCTCCATCCTGGTCGCCGGCCGCAACTTTGGCGGTGGTTCGTCGCGCGAGCACGCCCCCTGGGCGCTTCTTGATTACGGCATCCGTGCGGTGATCAGCACTTCGATCGCCGACATCTTTTTCAGCAATGCGGTGAAAAACGGATTGTTGCCGGTGATCGTCGACGAGGACACTCACCAATGGCTGCTGGCGCATCCCGGTGCCGAGCTGGAGATCGATCTGGAGGCGATAACGGTGGCATTGCCAGATGGCCGCCGCGCCGGATTCCCGATGGAAGCCTTCGCGCGTCACTGCCTGCTGCACGGGGTCGACGAACTCGGGTACCTGATATCGTGCCTGCCGGCGATCGAAGCCCATGAAAGAACCAACGCCCGCTAAAAGCGGGCCTCGTGTTGCCGCCTCGCGACATCAAATACGCACAAATGACGGGAAAATCGTTAAACTCGCGCTGACAAATGAGCAGTTTTCGTATTATTGCCGCAGCACTGCTGGTTGCAGCCCTCTTTTCGGCGCCGGCCCTGGCCGCGCGAATCCCCGGGCACTTCACCAACGGCGTTTACAAGAACCCACAGAAGGTCTTCACGGTGTGCTCACCGCTCGGAAAGATCGTCTATGGTAAGGACGAGCCCGTTCACAACGATTCCTGGCGCGGGATGGCCGTCGTTGCCCACGACCAGCGTTTTTATCTTTTGATGACCGAACTGCGCGTCGAGGCTCTGGCTACCCCGGACTGGAAATACGACGCTGATGCAGCCGACTGGAACCAGTTCCTCCCGGAACTCGAGGACCTGACCAGCGCATCAATTTCCTGAAGCAGTAGCTTCCCCCGACACATGGAGACACAAACGATGTTGAAGACAAAGTCCAGATCACCCGCACTATTGATACCGGCCGTAATGGCGGTCCTGGCGCTCGCCGCCTGCGGCAACAAGACACCGCCGGCGCCCTCCAGCGAAGATCCGGCCGTGCAGGCCCAGATCGACAAGGACGTGGAGATGAAGGCGAAGGAAGAAGAGCTGGCACGCAAGGAGGCCGAGCTTGCGCTGAAGGAGCGCGAGCAGGATCTTGCGCGTCGCGAAGCCGAACTTGCCAAGGCGAAGACATCCACGAAACCGAAGACTGCCGCTGCGCCTGCGTCAACGGCCGCCGCCACGCCGACACCGGTGGCATCGGGTCCGCGCAAGTACACCGTACCGGCGGGCACGTCGCTGTCGGTTCAGTTGCCGGCGACCATCACGACCAAGACCGCAAAGGTCGGCGATCGCATTTCGGCCAACCTGTCGAATGATCTCGTCGTCGACGGCAAGGTCATTGCCAAGGCGGGCGCGCTGCTGCAGGGTTCGGTGACCGAAGTCGTCTCCGGGAGCCACAAGATCGGTGGCACGCCTTCCCTGAGTCTCGCATTCGACAACCTGGTGCTCGCTGACGGCAGCGATAAACTCGTTTCCGGGCGGATCACCGAAGTATCCGCGAAGAGCGACACCGGGCGCGATACCGCGAAGATTGCGGGCGGTGCGGCGGTCGGCGCGATCCTCGGTCACCAGGTGAGCAGCAAGAACGGCACGATCATCGGCGGCCTGCTGGGTGCTGCCGCTGGTGCCGCTGCCGCGAAGAACACCGGCACAGAAGTCGAGCTGCCGGCGGGCACCGTCATCGGCTTCACGCTCGATTCGCCGGTGAACGTGGAGATGTAACAGGCTCGATGCGGCGCTAGTCGCCGTCGCGGCGTTTGTTCCTGTACATCGCCGCGTCGGCGCTGGCGAGCAGCATGTCGAGGTTCTGATTCAGGGCCGGATCGGAAATTGCCATGCCGACGCTGAATTTCAGCCGGCGGGCAATGGCATCTTCGCGCTTCGCCTGCGCGACCTGGCCGACCAGGCGCGCCACGAACGCTCTCGCGCCCTCGATGTTCGCGCTATGAATCAACACGCAGAACTCGTCGCCGCCGGTGCGGCCCAAGGCATCGGCCTCGCGGCAGGTCAGTAGCAGGCAGCGGGCGAACACGGCTAGCGCCTTGTCACCGGCCTCGTGACCAAGCTCATCATTGATCTGCTTGAAACCATTCAGGTCGAACAGCAGCACGACCACGCTGTGACCCGAACGGTTTGCGGTCGCCAGGCTCAGCTTGGCAATCTGATGGAATCCTCGCCGGTTCTGGATCCGGGTAAGTTCGTCGGTGGTCGCGAGCTCGACGGACTGCAACTGCTGCTCGGCAAGCAGGGCGAGGTCGCGCAGCATTTCACGATCGGCACCCGGGAATTGGCGCGGCTTGGAATCGATGATGCAAAGCGTTCCGATGCGGTGACCGGACTTGGATTTGAGCGGACAGCCGGCGTAAAAACGAATGTGGGGATTCTCGGAGACCAGCGGGTTGTCGTGGAAGCGCGGGTCAGAGAGGGCATCCTCGACCACAAACACTTCGTGCTGGAGAATTGCATGGCCGCAAAAAGAAATGTTGCGCGGGGTCTCGTTGGCCGCGAGCCCCTGGCGTGACTTGAACCACTGGCGATCCTGGTCGACGAGGGAGACCAGTGCTATCGGCACGCCAAAAACCCTGCTCGCCACTCGGGTGATGTTATCCAGCTTTTCGTCACCCGGCGTGTCCAGCAGCTGCATCTGTTGCAGCGCGCGGAGTCTCTGGGTCTCATCATCGGGTTTGAGGGGTTCTTCCATTGGTCTGCACCCAAGTGAGCAGGTCCGTCAGCCGATCTCGGCCTGGAATTGCGCGCGGGCGGCCGCGAACCGGTTGCGGGCAGCATCGAGCAGCTCAGCTACCGCAGCGGCCTGCTGCTGCAAGGCGGAATCCTCCATGGCGATCGCAATCGCCTGAAGCCGGATGGCACCCATGTTGGCGCTTGCGCCGACCAGCGTATGTGCCGCCCGCTGCACCAGCGCCAGGTCCTGGTGCTCAAGGCCCGCCGTGATGTCGGCAAGCACGTGCTCGACGCTTTCGACGAAGGTCTTCACCAGCCCGCGAGCCAGCCCCGCATCTCCGCCCGTCACTTCGCGGAATCTTGCCATCGAGACATCCGACGGCGTTTCCGCATTGGCGGTGGCAGGTTTCACGTGATGCCGCCCGACCGGGGCCGCTCCCGAGGGAGCATAGCGATCCAGCATTGCAGCCAGCTGTTCGCGATCGATGGGCTTTGGCAGCGCGTCATCCATGCCATTCGCCTTGCACTCGTCAAGCTGGTGCTTCATTGCGTTCGCCGTCAGCGCGATGATCGGCGTGCGCCGCCCGCGCTCGCTCTCGCGTATGCGACGCGTGGCTTCGAGTCCGTCCATGACCGGCATCTGCACGTCCATCAGCACGATGTCGAATCTCCGCGCCTCCAGTGCCGCCAGCGCCTCGCGGCCGTCGGCAGCCATGGTCACCTCGCATCCCGCGCGCTCGAGATAGAGCTGCGCGACGCGCTGGTTGGTCGGGTTGTCCTCGACCAGCAGCACGGAGCGCGGCTGGCGGTGCTGCTCCTCGACGATCACGTCGCGCGTGACGATGGCGCGCAGCCGCTGCGTGAAATCGAGCGCATCGTGCGACAGCACGCGTTCCACGGCCGCCAGCAATTCGGCGCGGCGCACCGGCTTCGAAAGCTGGCCGGCAAAGCCGAGTTCGCGCAGTTCCTGGCGGCTCGAGCGATCGTCGATCGAGCTGTACAGCACCAGGCGCACGTCCGCGATGGCTTCGATCTTGCGGATGCGGCGCGCGAGCTCGAGGCCGTCGATCCCGGGCATGTGGTGATCGGTCAGCACGACCTGGTAGGGATTGCCGGATTCCACGGCGCGTTGCAGGACCGTGAGCGCATCGATGCCGCTGTCGGCAACTTCGACCTCGAAGTTGGCGTTCTTCAATTGTTCCGCGAGCACACGCCGGTTGGTTTCGTTGTCGTCGACGACGAGCACCCGCCTGTCCACCGCCTGCACCGGCTCGCGCGTCGCTGCGGGAACCTCGCGCATGCACGGTTCCAGTCGCGCGCTGAACCAGAATTTCGATCCCTTGCCCAGCGTGCTCTTCACGCCGACATTGCCGTCCATCAGTTCCGCAAGCCGCTTGACG
>JAOUGR010000436.1 GCA_029857655.1 Gammaproteobacteria bacterium
GCCATATTCCTGATCATGGTCGATCGGGTGGCGATGGCCTACAAATGGCGGCTGCTGCTCAGTGCCAAGAGGATACTGATTTCTTTCTGGCGCGCGCTCGAGATCTACCTGATATCGGGCTTCGTGGGCGTCATCCTGCCGAGCGGAGTGGGCGGCGACATCTACCGCGTCTACTACACCTCGAAGCCGATCGGCAAATTGAGCCACATCGCCAGTTCCGTAATCGTGGAGCGCTTCCTCGGCATGGCCGCCGCGGCCATTTTCGCCGTCGTCGGCCTGAGCGTCATGTCGACCGTGGCGAGCAAGGCAGTCGTGCAACAGGAAATCCTGACCACGATGTTCGTGACGCTGGCTGTTCTTATCGCGGTCTTCATCATCTCCATGACCGCCTTGCCGTTCCGGATTGCCGAGCGTCTGCTGGCGTCGTGGACGAAACCGAAATTCGCCGAAAAGCTGGCGAAATTTCGCGAGGCATACCATGAGTACGGGCAGCACAAGACGACCTTGATCGTATTCTTCCTGCTCTCCGTGGCGGAGCAGGGCCTTTTCGTCCTGGTGACCTACACCGGAGCGCTGGCAATCGATATCAGACTGGATATCTACTATTTCCTGGGCATCGTGCCCGTGTGCCAGATCATCAAGCGCATACCGATTTCGATCAATTCGATCGGCGTGCAGGAAGGGTTGTTCGTGTATTTCTTCGGGCAGATCGGCATATCGGCGACGGAAGCATTGTCCCTGTCGCTGCTGACGCGAATCGCGCAGTGGAGCGCAATGCTTGTGGGAGGGGTGCTCTACGTGATGGATACCAGCATGCGACTTGATCCCAAGTCGTTGCCGGTAACCAAGGCGCCGTAAGCAAGATCAGCTGCCGTATCCGCCCCAGGTATTCGTGTCGAATAGCGCTTCGACGGCCAACAGTTCGGCTTCCCGGCGCTCGACGGGCCACCGCAATTCCCGCGCAACGATTTCGCTGCAGGCCGTCAGCGCTTGCTGTCCGGGGTGGCCGAAGATACCAAGCGCCGTTCGCCGGAAGACCACGTCGCTGAGCTTTTCCACCATCTCGTGCCGGCAGGCATGGCAGATCTGGGCCTTCAGCACGGGTGAATTCACCGACACCGGCTCGGCGAGCGACGGATCTTCGCGTACTGCGGCGAAGACTTCCGCGATGCCGGTTCCATAGCTGTGTGCTAGCTGGCGCACCCGGGTTTCGCTCAGAAGCTGGCCGTACTGTTGCTGGGCAGACGACAGGAATTGACCGAAATTCGGGATGTCCCCTCCGTGAGCGGGAATCTGGTGCGTGTTCGCAGCGACCCTGGGCCGGCGCAACTTGACGAGTACGCTGTCAACCACCTTCTCGGCGACGCGGCGCGCCATCGTGTACTTGATCGCAACGACGGAAATGAAGCCAGGGACGCCGTCGGCACTTTCGTGGTCGATCACCTTCGCGCTGCTCGGGAAGCGGTTCTCGGATGCGCCTGATCGATCGACTGCGGCGGGCAACAGGCCGCCGCGGATCGCGACGATGTCTTCGCGCTTCAATGCCAGTCCCGGGCACGAGTTGTTCAGGCTGGCGAGGAAGGCTGCGACGTCCTGCTCCCCGAATTCGAGCCGCGCGAGGTCGCGCCGGTCCGCAGGCTTCTGATGCACGCCGACCAGGGTCCGGTCCTGCCAGGGCAGCACGAAGTAGTAGCTTCCATCCTCGGCGGGGAGCCCGACGGCAGTCGAGACCCGCGGGCGGCGGAGCATCAGGTACATCACCTTGAGAAACGGCTTGTCCGCACGCTGCGGCAACTTGAGCCACTGCATGTATTCGTTGAACCAGGGGCCGCCAGTGGCGACGACCATCCTGGCCCTGATGTCGAAAACTTCCCCGGACACGTTGTCCCTGGCGCGCACGCCGGCGACTCTGGCGCTGTCGCGCAGGAAATCCACGGCTTCGACGTAGTTCGAAATCGCGGCCCCGGCCTCGTGGGCGGATCTGGCGATCGCCAGCGCGAGACGCTCGGAATTATGGATCAGGGCATCATGAAACATGGCGCCGCCGGTGGTGCCGGGCAGGTCGATATCGGGCGCCAGTCTTTTCCATTCCTCGCGTGACACGAGGCGGCCGAGGGGAATGCGCTTCTCGGGATCTTGTGAGCGCGAACTGGAGAACGTCAACGCCCAGTATGCAAGCGATGCCAGCATGAGGGCGGGCCGCGACCGCGTCAGCCTGCTCGAGGTCGCAATCATGAAGGGCTGGCGGTGCACGAGGTGGGGGGCGATGTTCATCCATGCCCGTCGTTCGCGTGCGGCCAGCATCACCCTTGCGATGTTCG
>JAOUGR010000095.1 GCA_029857655.1 Gammaproteobacteria bacterium
CGCGACGCAGGCGCCGATATTGCTGACTCGCACGCCTTACAACGCGTCCGGGCGCGTGTCTCGATTCAATAGCCCACATCTTGCCGCTGCCGTTCAGCAGATGCAGGACACGGCAGTCGCAGCCGGCTACATCATCGCCTACCAGGACGTGCGCGGAAAATACGGATCCGAGGGCGATTACGTCATGACACGGCCGCTGATGGGCCCGCTGAATTCGAGTGAAACCGACCACGCGACGGACTGCTACGACACCATCGAGTGGTTGATCAAGAACGTGCCTGAGAGCAATGGCCGCGTCGGCACCATTGGCGGTTCCTACGAGGGTTACACCACGGTGCTGTCGACGGTTCGCCCACATCCGGCGCTGAAAGTCGCCGTGCCATTCGCGCCGATGGTCGACGGCTGGATGGGTGACGACTGGTTTCATAACGGCGCATTCCGTCAGGACGGCGCGCTTGACTACACGTACGACCAGGAGGCGACACGCAAGAACGAAGAGAAGTGGTGGTCCGGCATTTACGATACCTACGACGCCTACCTGAGGGCAGGCTCAGCGGGCGCCGTGGCCTCTTCGCATGGGCTGGAACAACTGGGTTTCTGGAGGGCGCTGGCCACCCACCCCAGCTATGACCCCTACTGGCAGAACCAGGCGGTGGACAAGCTGCTCGCAAGGGAACCGCTGCGGGTGCCGATGATGATCGTAGCCGGGCTCTTCGACCAGGAGGACATTTACGGGGGGCCCGCCCTTTACAAGGCGCTTGCAGCCAAGGACCCCGCTGGTGAATTCGTGCATCTCGTGCTCGGTCCCTGGAATCACGGCCAGGGAAGGCGCGAGGGTCGCGGCATCGGCGCCATCCAGTTCGAAGGGGATACGGCGGGGTGGTTTCGCCTGAACGTGATGCAGCCGTTTCTGGACCATTACCTGAAAGGGGGCCCGAAGCCCAATACGCCGCGCGTGCTCGCTTATGAGACCGGCGCCGATCAATGGCACAGCTACGATCACTGGCCGCGATCGTGCAACGACGGGTGCTCCGTGAAGTCGCGTGAACTCTACCTGCTGCCGGGCGGGCGCCTGGGATTCGCTGGTCCGCAGGGAGCGGGGCAGTCCTACGATGAATACGTCTCCGATCCCGCCAAGCCCGTGCCTTATCGCGAGCGACCGACGCTGGAATCCTATTCGGAGAATTCAACCTGGGGCGAGTGGCTGGTGGACGATCAGCGTTTTGCCGCCACGCGGACCGACGTGCTCGTCTATTCGAGTGAGCCGCTCAAGGAACCATTGCGCGTTGCCGGTCAGCCGATCGCGAATCTCTTTGCTTCGACCAGCGGCAGCGACTCCGACTGGGTCGTCAAGATAATCGACGTGTGGCCCGACGAAGTTCCGGCCAATCCGAAGCTGGGCGGCTATCAGCAGATGCTGTCGGCGGACATCTTCCGCGGCCGCTATCGCGACGACCTGGCGACACCGCACCCGTTGATTTCAGACAAGGCGCTGGCATACCGCATCGCGCTGCCGCAGGTCAGTCATACATTCCTGCCGGGGCATCGCATCATGGTGCAGATCCAGTCAAGCTGGTTCCCGCTATATGACCGCAACCCGCAGTCCTACGTGCCCAACATCATGTATGCGGCGCCCGCGAGCTATATGAAGGCCACGCAGCGCATCTGGCATACACCGGATCACGCGACGGCGATCGAGTTGCCCGTCATCCAGTAGGCGCTCTGGCCGGGTATTTCGTGAGGCCGGGAAACTGTGGGCAGTCTGCCCACGGTATCACGGTCACGTGTGTTGCAGTTTCATTACTGGGTCGGCCTACTGCGCGATTTCGTTCGCGAAGTAGCAGACCAGGCTGGTTGCAATTACCAGGGCTGTAACGATCATCACTTCGTACCTCGCTTTCTCGGACACAGACAAAGTTCGCGGGCCAGATGGCTTACGATTGATTTAGGGCATCGCGGTGGGCCGGGCGGCGAAAATAAGCACCCGGCGATCGGCCTGATCCTTGGCCGCCTGATCCTCCATTCCGGAGGGCCGTCAATACGGGGCGGAGTATGACACGGTGAATTCAGCGAAAACGTGAATTCGTATTGTCTTTGACACAAGTGTGAGGTTGCCCGCATTTCGTTAACTGATTCCCCGAATACCCTTGCAAGCGAATCTTGAAGAGGGCGCGGTCAAGGAATCATGACCGGCGTGGCGAGTGCGTGACCAGCACGCCGAGCCCTGCCAGCGTCGCGAACCCGGCGCCTGCCCAGAATGTCAGCGCGGGGCCATAGGCAGTCCACAATCCGCCCGCGATGACGCTTGCGAGCAGCAACGCGGCACCGGTCGCCAGGTTGAATATGCCGAAGGCCGTGCCGCGCAAAGCTTGCGGGGCGACGTCGGCGACGAGCTTCGCGAACAAACCTTGCGTAAACGCCATGTGCAAGCCCCACAGCGCACAACCGACCCACACCGCCATCGCCGAGTCCGCCGTTGCCAGTACCAAATCGGCGGCGACCAGCGGCGCGATGCCGACCAGCAACAAGAATCTATGATTCATGCGATCCGCAGCGGCTCCCGCCGGGTACGCGAACAACGCATAGCTGAGGCTCATGATCACCAGCACCCACGGCACCTGGCCGAGCGCGAGTCCGACATCCTGCGCACGCAGGATCAGGAATGCCTCGCTGAATCGTGCGAGCGTGAATACCCCTCCCTGGGAGACGATGACCCAGAAGCGCGCTGGCAGCATTCCGGCGCCAGCGGCCGACCACCGTGCTGCCGCAGGTCCGGCGGCCAGCTCACCCGGCTCGCGCAGGAACAACAGCAGCGCGACGGCAATGAATGCGGGAATGACCGCGACCCACAGGACCGAGCGGATGTCGTTGACCAGCCAGATCATTAGTCCGACGGCGAGCAGCGGGCCAATGACGGCACCTATCGAGTCAAGTGCCTGGCGCAGACCGTAGGCCGCACCGCGAAGTTCCGGTGGCGTGATATCCGCGATCAAGGCGTCGCGCGGCGCGCCGCGAATGCCCTTGCCGACGCGGTCGATGAAACGGGCGCCGAACACCCAGGCAATCGACTGCGCAAGCGGGAACATCGGCTTGGTAAATGCGGCCAGCGAGTAGCCGAATACGACGATCCACTTGCGATGACGCAGGTAATCGCTGAGCGCGCCGGAAAAAACCTTGGTGATGGCCACCGTTGCTTCAGCCACGCCTTCGATGATGCCGATGGTCAGCATGGAGGCGCCGAGCACACTGGCCATGAATACCGGCAGCAGGCTGTGCACCAGTTCCGACGAAGCATCCATGAACAAGGAAGCCATGCCAAGCAGCCAGATGCCCGGTGGTAATCGCCGCTTGTCCGGAGCACTTTGGTCCATGGCCATGATCGAATCATCGCAGGAAAACAGCGCGCTGACGCAAACCGGGTGCAAGCATTTGTCCGCGAGTCCCTTCCAGCGGAGAATCGGTAATGGAGTCAAGCCATGAACAAGCTCAACATCATCGCCAGCGGCCTGCTACTGGCCGCCGGCGCATCCGCCGCGACACTCGAAGAGGCCGCCGAACTGTTCACGGCCCAGAAATGGGAAGCAGCGGCTGTCGCTTACCAGGACATCGTCAAGAAGACCCCTGCCAACGCCTTTGCGTTGTTCCGGCTGGCCCGTGCCCAGGCTGCGAAGGGTGATGAATCTGCTGCGTTGGCGACAATGCAGGCGTGGATTGGCGCGGGCGGCGGAAACTACCAGGCGGCGATGACGGTTCCCGAATTGCAGACGCTTCGCGGTGATCCACGCTTTGCCGCGCTGGTGGACCCATTGAGGCCTTGCGCCGCGCCTGAGTACCATCAGTTCGATTTCTGGCTCGGTGACTGGAATGTCGAGACGCCGGCTGCCGCTGGCGTCGTCAGCCACAACCGGATCTCGAGCATCAACGGTGGTTGCGCATTGCACGAGCAGTACACTACGCCAAGCGGCTATGAAGGCTCGAGCCTCAACTTCTACGACTCCGCGCGAAAGGTCTGGCACCAGACCTGGATCGACAACCAGGGCGGGCCGCTCTACATCGAGGGCGGGTTCGACGGCAAGTCCATGGTGCTCGCAACGACCGCGGACCCCAAGCAGGTCAATCGAGTCACCTGGACACCCCTTGATGACGGGCGCGTGCGCCAGCACTGGGAATCGAGCAGCGACGGCGGTGCGACATGGTCGACCGCATTCGACGGCTACTACTCCAGGCGCTAGGACCTCGAAACTTTGCGCCGCTCGAGCAGTCCATCGATGGCGATGGCGCCGGGCCCCGCAATGGCGAGCCACAGGAATATGGCGAGATAGAGGACTTCGTCGAAGCCCAGCAGGGTATACAGGGAGTCGATCTCATTCCACCGCGCTGCGTGAACCGCGACGATCATCACCACGCCCAGGGCACCTGCGGAAATGCGCGTCAGCAGGCCCAGCAGCAGAAACAATCCGCCGACAAACTCAACACCGGCCACGACGGGTGTGAGGATCTCCGGGAAAGGAATTCCCCAACGATCAAAGTTTGCCGTGACCATCGGCAGATGAGTGAGCTTGCCCCAGCCACT
Organism: Gammaproteobacteria bacterium; assembly: GCA_029857655.1. Classification (GTDB taxonomy): domain Bacteria; phylum Pseudomonadota; class Gammaproteobacteria; order Steroidobacterales; family Steroidobacteraceae; genus SCUD01. The sequence goes on from JAOUGR010000095.1 coordinate 4,574, forward strand.
CCACAGGAATACCCAGCCGACCACGAAGCGTGCGAACAGCGGCGCCAGCCACTGCAGATGCTGCGCCATGCGCTGCGGCCAATCGATCAGCACATTCGTCACGTATTTCATATGTTTTCCCGTAAGAAGTTGTGGTTGATGGCTATGGCTCCGATTTTAGTGAATCGCCCCACAGAGGGCGTATTGGCCGCCGCCGAGAGGGGGCCTGATGCGGGCGAAGCCCTTGCCGGCCTTATCACGTACGAAACGCTACGACTGTTGTGTCCCATTACGCAAGAGACCGGACGAGGTCAGGAAATATTTCTGCCGGGGTTGAGATTAGTCGCAGAGTCGAGGCGGAGATTACTGAAGTCGTGGATTTCGCACGCCAATCGCGCGTCGCCGCAAGACGGCAGTGCGGGCGGCAATGAGGCGGAAGGGCAGATGCCGGCGGACCGGGTGGCCTGACGACGGAGCGATCTGGCTCGTGGAGAACAGGACCGCGGGGCCCCCGTTCGCGTATCCGTTACTTGTACTGTCCAAAGGCGGCGATGAGATCCGCGGCACTCGCCTGCTTCAACCCCGCACACAAATGGATGCTCTCGGTCGTCTGCGCGAGGTCACGCTCGTAGCCGGGCAGTTCGGCGGCATGGGACTTGACGAACTTCTGCCATTCGTCGGCCCGTTCATCGGAACAGAAGGCCCCGCCAAATCCCGGGAAAATATTCGACTTGAATGTCTCCGGGATCATCGCAATGATCGCCTTGTCATTCTCCTGCAGCCAGGCATAGGTCTGTTCGGTGGTGGCCGGGCGACCCATCTGGCGAAATAAGACCCCAAGCATCTCGGTGCCCTTGAAGTCGCCCGCCAGGACTGCTGCTTGAAGTTTTCGCACGATTGCCGGATCCTCCGCGCGTGCCAGTGCACCGATGGCGGAATTGCGGAATTCCGGGTCCTGAGATTCGATCGCCTGTTTCAACAACAGGTCGAAGAACTTTTCGCCAAGATCCTGCACGCCGACGCTAAAGATCGTTTCGTGCTCGCTGGCCGGCGCGGCCCCGGGATCCGCCTTGCCGTTGAGGCCGACTGCCGCTGCCGCCTGTCTGGCAAGCGGCTTGCGCATGGCCTGGTCCTTCGCGATCACGATCAGGAAACGCTGCAAGCGATTGTGCAGCAATTGCGAAGCGGAGTCCGAAGCGTCTCCCAGCCCCGCATAGCGCGGCGCGACAATCTTTTGAAATGCCCGTTCCACGGGACCTAGCTGGTCCGGGTCAATGATCTTTGTAATCTCCTCGAGGTATCCTGTCGCCGCGCTGACCACGTCCCAGGCGCTGTGACCTACCAGTGCAACCATGCCCGTCAAATAGGAATCCGCCGAAACCAGACCCGCGCGAAACGCCGCATCGAGGCTGTCAGCGAACACCAGCGCTTCCGCAGGGTCCAGTTTCTTCGCCGCCGCGATCAGTCTCTGCCATCCAGCTTCGTCGAGCGCGAAACGGTAGTATCCGGTGCCGTCGGCATTCGGATGCACCTGCGTCGGGCAGCTCGCAGCAGCAAGCGCGATGGATTGTTCCTTTTCGCCGATCAGCGCACAGGTATTCCCGCGCGTCCCATTGGCGACGAAAGCAGCGCAGAATGGAATTCGCCACGTGCCGGCATCGGGCTCGATGGATGAGCCCAGCGGTGCGTATCGGGCCTGTCGCACGACAAGGCGCGGATGCTGCTCGTCCTCGCAATCAGTTTTGACCGACACAAGGGGTACGCCTGGCTGCTCGATGAATGTCTGGAATGCCGCTTCGATTTCCAATCGATTCGAGCCCTCCGCAACCGATCCAATAAAGTCTTCGGCAGTCGCCGTTCCGTCTGCGTGCCGCTTCATGTGCAATCGGATGCCGGTCTGGAATCGCTCCTCGCCGACATAGTGCTCGAGCATCGCAAGCACGCCGCCGCCTTTCTGGTATGTGATGCCATCGAATGCGCTGCCGATCTTGTCATTGTCGTCGATGGGCTCCCGTATTTGACGTGCCGCGGCCAGGGAGTCGTTTGCCATCGCGCCAAGCGCTCCCTTCAGCGTTTCCCGGTCAAATTCACCTTCAGGCCAGTGGGCGTGCGCCGCCTTGTTTTCCATCCACGACGCAAATGACTCGTTCAGCCAGACGTCGTTCCACCACTTCGGGGTCACCAGGTCGCCGAACCACATATGCGCCATTTCGTGGGCGTGAACCGATGCATAAGCGCGGCGCTGGTCCAGCGGGGAATTCTCGTCCATCAACATCAGGTACTCGTCGTAGGTGATGGCGCCGGCATTTTCCATGGCGCCGCCAAAACTCTCCGGTACTGCGATCAGGTCCAGTTTTTCGTACGGATAGGGCGTTCCGAAATACTGCTCCAGGGCGGAAAGCAGGCCCGCAGTATTTTTCAGGGCGTACTTCATCTTGTCGCCATTCCCTTGCGCGGTAATGCCACGCAAGGGGAGGCCGTAACCGCGCACGGCATTGGCCGGGATCATGCCGTAGTCGACCACGTCGTACGGACCCACCGCGATTTCGATGAGATAGGTCGGCAGCGGTCGCGTTGTCCTGAACACATGGCGCACGCTGCCATCGCCGGCGTCCTCCGCAAACGTTTCGGGGGTCGTTGCAACGACGACGTCGCCTTTGCGCGCGGTGACCGTGATGTCGAATGGCACCTTGAAACCGGGTTCGTCGAATCCCGGAAACACCTGCCTGGCGGCAATCGGCTCGAACTGGGTGGCGGCGTAGTAACGGCCATCGCGTTCGATCTTGAACAACGCATTGGCAGACGTGTTGAACGGCGCGCTGTACGCAAAGTGCAATTGCGCCGCCCCGGCCGAGGCGCTCCGCGACAACGACACCAGTGCGACCCCGGACTCCAG
>JAOUGR010000437.1 GCA_029857655.1 Gammaproteobacteria bacterium
GGCCAGCGGCCCGATAGCAGGCATCATCGCCGCGCAGGGCGCGTACCCGCAGGCAGCCTGGCTGGTCATCGCCTGCGACCTGCCGCTGCTGGACGCAACGACACTGGTGCAATTGCTGGCGGGACGGGACACCGGCAGGCTTGCGACCGCGTTCCAGAGCTCGGGTGACGGCCTCCCGGAACCCCTGTGCGCGATTTATGAGCAGGCCAGCCGCGACGCCATCCTCCGCTTCGTGGCGAGCGGTGTTTCCTGCCCGCGGAAATTCCTGATCGGACACGATGTCGCCCTGCTGCGGCCCACGAGCCCCATGGCACTCGCCAATGCCAATACGCCGGAAGACCTCGCCGCCGCGCGCCGGGCACTCGCCGCAGAGGAGTCTGCCTGATGGCCCGTGTTCACCTGCGCTATTACGCGCTGTTGCGCGAGCAGGCAGGTCGCCAGTCGGAGACCGTGGAGACCGCCGCAGGCACGCCGGGTGATCTGTATGCGGAGCTTGCGGCGCGGCACGGATTCCGCCTGTCGCAGACCCAGCTGATGGTGGCGGTCAACGCATCGTTCACCGACTGGTCGAGTCCCCTTTCCGACGGCGACGAGGTCGTGTTTATTCCACCGGTAGCCGGCGGATGAAGACCTTCGAATTCATTCATGACGTGATCGATCCGGTTGCGCTCGCGGCCACGCTCGCGGATCCCGCGGCCGGAGGTTTCACCGCCTTCGAGGGCTGGGTTCGCAACCACAATGAAGACCGCGTCGTCAGCCGGCTGGAATACGAGGCATTCGAGGAACTCGCGCAGTCTGAAGGCGAAAGGATCGTCGCCGACGCCCTGCAACGCCGCGGCGCCCTGCGCGCGCGCTGCGTGCACCGGCTGGGTACGCTTGCGGTCGGCGAGATGGCGGTCTGGATAGGGGTCGCGGCTGCGCACCGTGCCGAGGCGTTTGCCGCCTGCCGGCAGATCATCGACGAGATCAAGCATCGCCTGCCGATCTGGAAAAAGGAGCATTACGCCGACGGCGACAGCGGCTGGGTCAATTGCACCAATTGCGCCGAGGCGGCCATCGCACCCGGTTTCGACTATTCCCGCCAGGTCGCATTGCCAGAGATCGGCGAGACCGGGCAAGAGCGCCTCGCGCAGTCGTCGGTGATCGTCATCGGGGCCGGCGGCCTCGGCTGTGCGGTACTGACCGGGCTCGCCGGCGCAGGCATCGGGAAATTGTTCATCGTCGATGATGACATCGTCGACGCAGCAAATCTTCATCGGCAGCCGCTTTACAACCCGAACGACGTCGGGCGTCCGAAGGCGGAAGTCGCGGCGGCACGGCTGGCGTCGTACAACCCGGCCATCCGGCTGTTGCCGATGCCGGTCCGGCTGAATGCCGAAAATGCCTGCGCGCTGGTCGCGCAGGCCGACATCGTCGTCGACTGCAGCGATAACTTTGCCACGAAGTTCCTCGTCAATGATGCGGCGGTCCTGGCCGGCCGTCCTGCAGTGCTCGCGAGCGTGTATCAATATGAGGGGCAGCTGCAGGTCGTGCGCGCCGATGCCCGTGGTTCCTGCCTGCGCTGCCAGTGGCCTGAGGCCACGCGCGACGGGCTGGTCGGCAATTGTGCGCAGAGCGGCGTGCTCGGACCGGTGCCGGCCGTTCTCGGCAGCCTGCAGGCGATGGAAGTCCTCAAGCTGCTGCTCGACCTGCCGGGCCAGCTGCGAGATGAAGTGTTGCTGGTTGACCTGCTGGACTCCGGTCAGCGCCGGATCAGCGCGCCGCGCGCCCGCGAATGCCAGGATCGCTGCACGCGGATCAGGCCGCTCGCAGCGGCGACGCCCGCGCAGGAGCTGGAAGTCTCGCTGCCGCTGGCCGAGGCGGCGGCCCGCGGTTATCGCATCATCGACATCCGCAATCCTGACGAATGCGCGCTCGCGCCATTACCGCTCGGTGGGCACGACGCAATTCCCCTTCCCGGCCTGCTGGACCATGCAATGGCGCTCGACCCGCGACTGCGTTACCTGCTGGTCTGCGCGCACGGCATTCGCAGTCGCGCGGCAGCCGAGCACCTGCGTGCAATCGGGCGCGGCAATGTCTGGTCGCTGCGCGGCGGGCTCGCCCACCAGGACTGACGCGGGCTCAGAAGACGAATTGCCCTTCGGGAAGGTCCATCAGGGTTCTTGAACCGGCGCTGAGCGCGTCGAGGTGCGCCTCGGCCCGCGGCAACAGGCGCGCGAAATAGAATCGCGCCGTCGAAAGCTTTGCCCGGTAGAAATCCGCGTCAGCACCGCCCTTGTGCAGCGCCGCAATCGACACCGCCGCACTCCTG
>JAOUGR010000438.1 GCA_029857655.1 Gammaproteobacteria bacterium
GTGAAGCGCCATCACTTCGAGGGTGGAACCGCGGTTTTCGAGTTGAATGAGGGCGAACACCATGACCACATCATCTGCATGGACTGTGGCCGGGTGGAAGAGTTCATGGATTGCGGCATCGAGCGCAGGCAGCTGGATGTTGCGCAGAAGCTCGGCTTCGAAATCGAGGAACACAACCTGATCCTCTACGGCCGCTGCCGCCGCGAAGCCTGTCCGCACCGCCGCAGGCACACCTGATCGATCAGCGCGCCGCGACAGCGGCGCTTCGCAGCATCTCGCGAGCATGTTCACGCGTCTTGCGCGTGATCTCCACGCCACCCAGCATCCGCGCGAGTTCCTCGATTCTCTCGTCCTGGCCCAGGCCGGTGACGGTCGTGCGGCTCGCGCGCCCGTCAGTCAATTTGCTGACGCGCAGCTGCTGATGGGCCTGGCTTGCGACCTGGGCAAGATGCGTCACGCACAGGACCTGGCCGCGGTCGGCGAGTTCGCGCAGCTTGCGACCCACGATCTCCGCGACGCCGCCACCGATCCCGGCGTCGACTTCGTCGAAAATCATGCAGGTCTCCGCCCGGCGATGAGCCGCAGCGACCTGCACGGCCAGGCTTATGCGTGACAGCTCGCCTCCGGAGGCAACCTTGGCTACCGGCTTGACCGGCTGCCCGGGGTTCGCGCTGACGAGGAATTCCAGGCGATCGACGCCATCCTGCGCGGGTTCGGCATCGGCTTCCGACTCCACCGAGATCTCGAATCGTCCACCCGGCATGCCGAGCTGGCGCATCAGGCTGGTGACCGAGCCGGCCAGGCGTTTCGCGGCCGCGCGCCTGCCGGCCGACAACGCAGCGGCCGCGACCCGATATTGCTTGCGGATGCCGGCAATGCGCTGGTCGAGGTCGCCCAGCGCGAGTTCGGACTGCTCGAGTGTCGCCAGCTGCCGGCTCAGATCGTCGAGTTGCCGCGGCAACTGCTCGGGCGGGACATGGTGCTTGCGCGCGAGGTCCTCGATCGCCGCGACCCGCCGCTCGACGAATTCCTGGCGCGCCGGATCGGCGTCCAGCGCCTCCAGATAGGTGCCAAGCGCGCCGCCGGCCTCGTCCAGCGCGATAACCGCTTCCTGCAGCAGTCGCAATGGTTCGGCAAGTCTTGCGTCCAGTTCCGCTGCGCCGCGCAATTGGCTCGCCGCACGCGCAGCAAGGGCATGCGCGTCGGCGCCGTCGGCGTCGAATGTGAGCGCAACCGCATTGCGCGCGGCTTCCGCCAGCCGACCGCGATTGGCGAGGCGCGAACGTTCAACCAGAAGCGTCGCAACTTCGCCTTCTGCCAGGTTCAGCGCCTCGAGCTCGCTGGCCTGGTAGCGCAGCAGCTCGATGCGAGAGACGCGATCCCGGGCCAGGCTGGCCAGCGAATCGCGCTCATCGGTCAGGTGCTTCCACTCGGCGGCAAGCCCGCGCACCGGATCTAGCTTCTCCCCATTGCCGCCGTGCTCGTCCACGAGTCGTCGCTGCATGTCACGACGGACCAGCGACTGGAATTCCTGCTGCCCGTGGATGTCGATCAGGAACTCGCCCAGTTCACGCACGGCCTGCGCGGGCTGAGTCTGGCCGTTGACGTACTGCCTCGAGCGTCCGTCCTGGCCGATCACGCGACGCAGCACTATTTCGCCACCTTCATCGGAAAGCGACTGATCCTGGAGCCAGCGCTGCGCCTGCTGATTGTCCTTCACGTCGAAAGTGGCGGTGATCTCGGCGCGTTCGGCGCCGTGGCGCAACATCTCGGCGCTCGAGCGACCGCCGATCGCCAGCATGACCGCATCGACGATGATCGACTTGCCGGCGCCGGTTTCTCCGGTAAGCGCCGTCAGGCCCCCGGCCAGCTCGAGTTCGACGGAATCGATGATTGCGAAGTCGCGTATCTGCAGGTGAACCAGCACTCAGGGCTCCATGCCGCCTCTGCGCGCGCTTCGGCCCCAGTGCAGTTTCGAGCGCAGCAGGCGGAAATAATCGTGCCCCGGCGGATGCAGCAGAGTGATCGCAACGCCAGCCGGTTCGATCACGAGGTTCGAATCGTTGTCCAAGTCGCCGAGCAGCATACCGTCGCAAGTGACCTGTGCGCGGGTCGCGGAGCGCTCGATCAGTCGAACCTCGATCCGGTTATTGCGGCCGACGACTATCGGGCGGTCGGAGAGTGTGTGCGGGGAAATCGGCGCAATGACGAGCACATCGAGCAACGGATGGATGATTGGGCCGCCGCAGGATAGCGCATAGGCGGTCGAGCCGGTCGCGCTCGCGATGACCAGCCCGTCGCCGCCGTGC
>JAOUGR010000439.1 GCA_029857655.1 Gammaproteobacteria bacterium
GTGTCGGATCGCCTGGCGGAACTCGGACGCTACGGGCAGAAGACCGGCCGCGGTTTCTACCGCTACGACAGTCCGGACCGCAGGCGGCAGGCGGATCCTGAAGTGCTGGCACTGATCCGCGAGGAAGCGAAGGCTCTCGGTATCGCACAGCGGCGGGTCGCCAAGACTGAGATCGTCGAGCGTTGCATCTATGCTCTGGTCAATGAAGGCGCGCGGGTCCTCGAGGAGGGAATCGCCGCAAGCCCCGCCGACATTGACGTGATCTGGTGCAATGGCTACGGTTTCCCGCGTCATCGAGGCGGGCCGATGTTCCATGCCGACACGACCGGGCTGGCAAAGGTCGTGGAAGCCATGCGGCGCTACCAGGACGGGCAGGGCGCGCGATACTGGACACCGGCCCCGCTGCTCGAAAGTCTTGCGGAGCGGGAAGGCACATTTGAAGTCTGGCAGGCGGGCCGCGCGGGCGGCGCCTGATGCGGGCCGCGAAACCGCGAGGGCTGAACATGCAGTTGGAGAGTTATCTGGCGGGGCGTTGGCAGTCGGGCGGTGGTCGCGCCACTGCACTTCGCGACGCGAGCACGGGCGACGTGATCGCGGAAACCGCCAGCGCGGGTCTTGATTTCCGCGGCGCGCTCGAATATGCCCGCAGCGTCGGCGGTCCTGCGCTCAGGGCCATGACCTTTCACGAGCGCGCCGCAATGCTGAAAGCGCTCGGCAAGCGCCTGTTCGACTTCAAGGACGAGTTCTACACACTGTCCTACCGGACCGGTGCGACGAAATCCGATTCCTGGATCGACATCGACGGCGGCATCGGCACGATGCTCGTATTCGCGAGCAAGGGCTCGCGCGAACTGCCGAACAGCCGTGTCTACCTGGATGGCAATGTCGAACAACTGTCCAGGGGCGGGACATTCATCGGCCAGCACATCTGCGTGCCGCTCGAGGGTGCAGCCGTGCATATCAACGCCTTCAATTTCCCGGTCTGGGGAATGCTGGAAAAACTTGCTCCTGCGCTACTTGCCGGTGTTCCCGCGATCGTCAAGCCAGCTACCGCGACCTGCTACCTGACCGAACTGGTCGTGCGGCGCATCGTCGAGACGGGACTCTTGCCTGAGGGCGCGCTGCAGCTCGTCTGCGGCAATGTCGGCGACCTGTTCGATCATCTGGGTTGCCAGGACATTGTGTCCTTCACGGGCTCCGCGGCGACGGCTGCGCGGCTTCGAACCCACGCGGCGGTGGTGCGCAATTCGGTCAGATTCGTCGCTGAGACCGATTCGCTGAATTCCTCGATCCTTGGACCGGACGCGGTGCCCGGCACGCCGGAATTCGACCTCTTTGTGCGCGAGGTCGCGCGCGAAATGACGGTCAAGGCGGGGCAGAAATGCACGGCGATCCGCAAGGCACTGGTCCCGCGCTGCATGACCGGCGAGGTTGTCGCAGCGCTGCAAGCGGCGCTCGCGAAGACGGTGGTCGGCGATCCGCGCACGGAAGGTGTGGGCATGGGCCCGCTCGCGAGCCTCGCGCAGCGCGAGGAAGTGCGTGCGCGCGTTTCGGAACTGCGCCAGGAGGCCGAACTCGTGGCAGGCGACCCGGCGCGCTTCGAGGTCGCTGGCGCGGACCGTGAGCGAGGGGCGTTCCTGCCGCCATTGCTGTTGCTGTGTCGCGATGGCGATGCGGCGCGCGCAATTCATGCCGTCGAGGCATTTGGACCGGTGTCGACGATCATCGGCTACCAGGACGTGGCCGACGCGGTAATACTCGCGCGGCGCGGCGAGGGCAGCCTGGCGGGATCGGTATTCACGGCCGACGATCGCATTGCGACCGAGGTCGTGCTGGGGCTTGCTCCCTATCATGGGCGCGTGCTCGTCGTGAATCGCGATTGCGCCAAGGAATCGACCGGCCACGGTTCGCCACTCGCGCACCTGGTGCACGGAGGACCAGGCCGCGCGGGCGGCGGTGAGGAAATGGGCGGAATCCGCGGCGTGATGCATTACATGCAGCGCACCGCTCTGCAAGGCTCGCCGGAAACGCTTACAGCGATCGGCGGGCGCTGGCTGCGCGGCGCCACGCAGCGCGAACCGGGGATGCACCCGTTCCGCAAGCCGTTCCACGACCTGGCGATCGGTGACACCTTCAACTCGGTCGAGCGCAAGATCACCGTGGCCGACATCGAGCAATTCGCCGACCTGTCGGGAGATCATTTTTACGCGCACATGGACGATGGCGAGGCGGCACGCAACCCATTGTTCGGCGGGCGGGTGGCGCATGGGTATTTCCTGATTTCTGCCGCGGCAGGTCTGTTCGTCGA
>JAOUGR010000440.1 GCA_029857655.1 Gammaproteobacteria bacterium
GCTGACAAAGCGGCTCAAGCTGCTCGAGTCATTCGTCGAATCAGGCAACAACCCGCAGTGGATGGTCCTGACCGTGCTGCCGGTGCTGCCACCCGACTTGCGGCCGCTGGTGCCGCTGGACGGCGGGCGCTTCGCTACCTCCGACCTGAATGACCTGTATCGCCGCGTCATCAACCGCAACAACCGCCTGCGCCGGCTGCTTGAGCTGAATGCGCCTGACATCATCGTGCGCAACGAGAAGCGGATGCTGCAGGAATCGGTCGATGCGCTGCTCGACAACGGGCGTCGCGGCCGCGCGATCACGGGCACCAACAAGCGCCCGCTGAAATCGCTGGCCGACATGATCAAGGGCAAGCAGGGCCGCTTCCGCCAGAATCTGCTGGGCAAGCGGGTCGACTACTCCGGCCGTTCTGTCATCGTGGTCGGCCCGACGCTGCGCCTGCACCAGTGCGGCCTGCCGAAGAAGATGGCGCTCGAGCTGTTCAAGCCGTTCATATTCCACAAGCTGCAGTTGCGCGGACTTGCCACGACCATCAAGGCCGCAAAACGACTGGTCGAGCGCGAGGGCCCGGAAGTCTGGGACATCCTCGAGGAGGTCATCCGCGAGCACCCGGTGCTGCTGAACCGCGCGCCGACACTGCACCGCCTCGGCATCCAGGCGTTCGAGCCGGTGCTGATCGAGGGCAAGGCGATCCAGCTGCACCCGCTGGTCTGCACCGCGTTCAACGCCGATTTCGACGGCGACCAGATGGCGGTTCACGTGCCGTTGTCGCTGGAAGCGCAGCTCGAGGCGCGCGCCTTGATGCTGTCGTCGAACAACATACTTTCGCCTGCCAATGGCGACCCGATCATAGTGCCGTCCCAGGACGTCGTGCTCGGCCTCTATTACATGACCCGCGAACGCGCCGGCGCGCTCGGCGAGGGCATGGTGTTCAGCGACGTGCGCGAAGTGCACCGCGCACACGAAACACGCAACGCAGAACTGCACGCGTGGATTCGCGTGCGCATCATCGAGTACGTCAAGGATGCCGACGGCGAGCTGAAGAAACAGCGCAGGCTGGTGCGCACGACAATCGGTCGCGCGCTGCTGTCCGAGGTGCTGCCAAAAGGCCTGCCATTCGACCTGGTCAACCAGGACATGACCAAGAAGCGCGTCTCGGCGGTGATCAATTCCTGCTACCGGGCGCTCGGGCTCAAGGAGACGGTGATCTTCGCCGACCGCCTGATGTACACCGGCTTCTCGTATGCGACCCGCGGGGCCGTGTCGATCGGCGTGGATGACATGATGGTCCCCCCGCAGAAGGCCAAGATCCTTGGCTTGGCGGAGCGCGAGGTCAAGGAAATACAGGACCAGTACGAGTCCGGTCTCGTGACCAATGGCGAGCGCTACAACAAGGTCGTCGACATCTGGTCACGCACCAATGACCAGATCGGCAAGGCGATGATGGACCAGCTGCGCTTTGAGGAAGGAACCGACCTGAAGGGCAAGAAGGTCCAGCAGGGCTCTTTCAACTCGATCTTCATGATGGCCGACTCCGGCGCGCGCGGTTCCGCGGCGCAGATCCGCCAGCTGGCCGGCATGCGCGGCCTGATGGCCAAACCGGACGGTTCGATCATCGAAACGCCGATCACGGCGAATTTCCGTGAAGGCCTGAATGTACTGCAGTATTTCATCTCGACCCACGGCGCCCGCAAGGGTCTCGCGGACACCGCGTTGAAAACCGCGAACTCCGGATACCTGACGCGACGCCTGGTCGACGTCGCACAGGATCTCGTCGTGACGCAGCACGACTGCGGAACGACCAAGGGCCTGGAAGTGACACCGATCGTCGAGGGCGGAGACGTCGTCGAAGGCCTGGGCGAGCGCGTGCTCGGCCGGGTAACCGCGACCGACGTGCCGTTGCCGGGCACCGACAAGGTGCTGGCGCCAGCCGCGACATTGCTCGACGAACACTGGGTGCAGCAGCTCGAGAATCACGGCGTCGATTCGCTGAAGGTGCGTTCGCCGATCACCTGCGAGGTGCGCTACGGCGTCTGTGCGATGTGCTACGGGCGCGACCTCGCGCGCGGCAAGCTGATCAGCATCGGCGAGGCGGTCGGCGTCATCGCCGCGCAGTCCATCGGCGAGCCCGGAACGCAGCTGACGATGCGGACATTCCACATCGGCGGCGCGGCGTCGCGCGCGGCGGCGATCTCGCTGGTCGAGATCAAGGGCAAGGGCACGCTGCGGTTCCACAACGTCAAGTCGGTGCGCCACGAGAAGGGCCACCTGGTGACGACCTCGCGTTCAGG
>JAOUGR010000097.1 GCA_029857655.1 Gammaproteobacteria bacterium
GGCCGCCGTGGCCGAGGAACCTTCGCAGGCGGCGACACCCGCTGCTCTGCCGCAGCCGGCTCCCGCGACCACCACCGCGATCGAGGCGATCGACCAGCGCATGCAGGCCTACGACCAGTTCAAGGCCATGTTCGAGACGGCCCGGTTCGAGGAGGCTTTGCCGCTGGCGCAACGTGTCGTGGAATTATCCGAAGTGGATCGCGACCGAGATATCGAGCTGCCGATCGCCTACAACAATCTCGGCGCAACGCTATATCAGCTCAACAAGTACGAGGAGGCGGAAGCCAGCTACACGAAATCACTGTCGATCCTGGAGGCCACCCAGGGCATCTCGTCGCGGCGACTGATCGTTCCGCTTGCGGGCCTCGGCACTGTCTACGCTGCGACCGACCAGCATGCGCTGGCAGCGAAACAATTCGATCGCGCGCTCGCTGTCAGCCGCCGCTCGGACGGCCTCTTCAACCTGGCGCAGCTACCGATGATCGAGATGGCTGCAGACAGCCGGTTCGCACTCGGCGATTACGGCGGCGTCGAGCGCGATCATTTTTATGCGCTCAGGATCGCGGAACAGAACTACGGATACAACGATCCCCGCACCCTGCCGCCGGCGATGAGGCTCGCGTCGTTTTATGAGTCGCTGAAGGAGTACGTCGCAGCCCGCGGCCTTTACTTGCGCGTGCGCGACATCAGCATGAAGGAGAGCGGCGGCTTCAATCCGCTCGTGGTCAAGAGCCTGATCAGTATCGGCCGCACGCACCGGCTGCAGTACACAATGGCGCCGGAGTCTTTGGAAAGCCAGCTTCCAACCCGCGACAAAGTAACCGGTGAAATCGGCGGCGGCGTTTACAGCGAATCGCGCGATCAGCTGCCCGCTCCGGACAGGTCTGGACTCAAGTCCATAGAGAAAGCGCTCGAAATCCTGCGCGCCACGCGCGATCCGCCGCCCGTGCTGCTGGCGGAGACGCTGACGGAACTCGGTGACTGGTACCAGGCCACGTCGCGGGCAGGCACGGCCATTCCGTTTTACGCGGAAGCCTCAGCCATCTATGCAGCCGACAGCGACTCGGGCATGGGCAATCCGCTGCTCGCACCGCGCATGATCTTCTACCGGCCGCCGCTGGCGTCGACGCGCAGCATTGGCAACGTCACCGGCGATGTCGTCATGCTGCAGGCGGTGTTCAGCTTTGTCGTCAGCGAGACCGGCCAACCGCAGAACGTTACCGTCGTGAGTAGCGACATGGCGGATGGCCAGCTCGCCCAGTGCCGGCGCGCCGTGGAACACGCCAATTACAGCCCGCGTATCATGGACGGCAAGCCGGTTGCAACAGAAGGGGTTCAGTTCACCGCCCGCTGGTACGAGCAGCGCGAGGCTGAAACGCCCTCAACCACCGGTTGAAGGCGGCGGCAGTTCCGCAGCGGGCGGCGGCTCCGCGGCCGGCGCTGGTTCGTCCGGAGCCGCAGTCGGTGGCGGCGGCGTCAGCAGTTCCCTGGGATTGCGCAGCAGCAGCCGCACGGATTCCTGGTCGGTCAGCTCGACTGCAACCTTGGCACCGGCATCCCGCATGGCGCGCTGGGTCGCAATCTGCAATGGCGTCTTGCTAGCGAGCGTTCGCGCCTTTTCGCGGCCATAACCCGTGAATGTGAAGGCGTCCACGCGCCCGCCGTCGCCATCATAGACAGTCAGCAGGTAACGGATCGTGACGATGAATGCCTCGCCCGCGACATCCTTCGGGGTCAGGAACGAGTATTCCTGGAAGCGCGGCTCCAGCACCATCACAAGCGGCGGCCTGATGTCCGAAACACGCGTCGGATCCTCGACCGGAACGACTTCCGCGAACATCGCCTTCAGCAGCCAGTCCAGGTTCTGCACGTGGGCCGGGCCGAGCGTGATCTCGTAATCGATATTGCTGCGCGTCTCCTTGTGGACGTATTCGCGAAACTCCTTCGAGTAGTAGATACCGACGCGGGCCGGCAGCTGTTCGATCAACGGCGGCGGCAGCGTGGACTGTGCGGAGAGTTTTGTCCCGGTGCAGCCTGCGAGCATCGCGAACGCAATCGGCAGGGCGCACAGCGGCAGGACTATACGTTTATTCATCAATTGCTCCGTCGCGTGGTCACGTACTCATCCTCCGGCAGGCCGACGAATACGCCGCCATTCCTCGCGCACAGTATGCGCATCAGCGTCGCGTATCGCATGCTCGTGTGTTGGGGGTACTGATTCGGGATCGGGAAGCCCAACGCATGGATGCGCACCAGGCGCTCGCCGGTTCCCCCGGCCCGGTTGATCCGGTCCACCGTATCGACGACCTCCTGGATCGACGGTCCGGTGAATTCGTCACCGAATACGTAGATGCTGATTGCGTGATCGCGGGTCCAGAAGGTCCTGATCGCCGCGATGATGCCTTCTGCCGGGCTTGAATTGGAGAACGCCTGCCAGCCGCGGAACAGGTTCAATATCACCTTGCGCCGCGCCGGCGAGTCCGGAATCCACTTGCCTCGGTACTCGGAAAACATGTACCCGCCTTCGTCATCCATGACCTGGATGCCCTTCAGCTTCGGGTAGATATTGAGCACTTCCTCCATCTTGCGCTCGGCGCGACGCCAGTTCTGCGACTGCATCGATCCGGAAGTGTCGACGATGAAGATCACCCACTCGGCATCGATCGGCACGCCCGCGATCGGCTCGTCGTAGACGCGACGGCGCCCGGATTTCTGCAGGTCGCGCGCTTCCTCGATCAGCGCCAGGCGCGCCGCAGCGAGCGACTCGGAAATCTTTTTCGTCGATTCTTCCTCGTAGATGCTGGCCTGCTCCTTGCCGCGGATAGCCGACAGGTCGCCGCGCAGCCTCGCAACGCGCTTCTGTTCCTCGGAAAGCTGCTCGATCCGGCCGCGCAGCTCGCGTTCCAGCACGACCGAGGTGCCGCGTAATTCGTACAGTTCCTGCTGCAGTTTCGCGATCTGGCCCGCCAGGTCTACTTTTGCCTGTTCGAGCTGGATCGGGGCCCCGAATTCACTCAGCACCAGCAGCAGGATGATCGCCCCGAAGCCGCAGCAGATGCAGTCGAGGAACGACATGCTGAAGACTTCCGTGTCGCGGCGCTGGCGGCGCATCATGGCCAGTCCTTCGCTGGACTCAGGAATCCGCCCCCGGTCAGGCGCGCGAGGCGCCAGAAATAGATGGGTGCCGAGGGATCGCCCTCCATCGGCAACAGCACGATGCTGATCGGCGGCGGCGACGGCGGCAGCGAGCGCACGGCGTCCTTCATCAGGTCCTCGCGCTCTTCAGCCGTCACGAGCCTGCGGAACGATGGCGGCTTGTCGCCCTGGGTCGGCAGCCCGTCGGTGACCAGGATCACGTTGTCCGGCGCCGGTGAGAGCTTGCTGATCACGGCGAATGCGTTTCGCAGGCTGGTGCCGCCGGTCGGTGCCGTGGCGCGCAGCTTCTTCACTGCCAGCGCTATCTGCCCGGAATCCTTTGCATTCAGCCAGCGGCCCTCGCTGCCGTCGACCAGCGGTCGCGCATCCGTGTCGAAAGCGTAGACCTGAAACTGGGTCGATTGCGGCAGGCGCGCTGCAACCCATTCGACCGTGCTGACCGCCTGCTGCCACTTGGCTGAGCCGACGCGGCGCTCCGGCGCCATGTTGCGCAGCCGGATGATGTTGACGACGGTTTCGTCCAGCATGCTCGCGGACGCATCCACCAGCAGGAGCACGCGCTTGCCGTCGATCCGGAGCGTGACCAGCTGTTGTGGATCCTGGATCTTGACCTCGCCGTCGCCCTTCGGCGGCGCCCGCTCCTTGAGCCGGCGCGTACCTTCTTCGAGAGATTTAAGGTCTGCCTTCAGGCGCTCCAGGCTTTCGCGCCGCGCGAGCGTGTCGTGCTCGTAGCGCGCGAGTTCCTCCTGCGTCATGCGGATCTTTTCAAGCGCCTCGCGGGAAAGGCCGGCCGCCTTGACCTTCTCCTCATCGGTCTCGGCCAGCGCATTGCGCAGGTCCGCCAGGTGCGAATATCCCTCCAGCACTTCCTGTTCGAGCTTGCGGGATTCAGCCGCAAGATCCGAACTCGACTTGATCCGGTCCAGGCCCGACTGCGCGCTGATGATGGTGTAGAAAAGCACGACGGCGCCAAACCCGCAGGAGATCACGTCCAGGAAGGACATGCTGAAAGTCTGCGTCTTGCGCCGCGCCACGTTCAGGCCACCGCCACCAGGTCGAGCACAACGCCGGGCGTGCCGAGCCGCAGCCTGTCGCCCGCTTCGAGCACCGCCTCCCCGTCCACTTTTTCGCCATTCACGAAGCTGCCGTAGCGGCTGTGGTCGCGGATGAGCGCGACTCCATCGCGAAGCTCAAGCGTGCAGTGCGAATGCGATATGCCCGCCGCCGACCCGCCGATCGCGAGGCGGCGCCCGGGTCCCTCGCCGAGCCCGACCACCAGCGGTCGTTCATCGATCGCCTGCGCGCGGCCATTCAGGATGACGTGGGTCGGGCGGGCGGCGCCCGCACGCCGTTTTTCCCGGCTCGCGGCAACGGCCTGCTTTCGCTGCAGTGCCGTCACGAGCGCGGGCGGATCCGCCGGACCGATTTCGCCGATGCTTGCCGCCGCCGCCGCGGCCGGCGCCGTGTCCGGCAGGGCCAGGATCTCGAGATCGCTGAGTGCGGCAAGACGATCGCGCAGGGCCGGCAACGCGGCGGCGCGCGATGACAGCGCGAGTGTCGTGGCCTCGCCGGCATGGCGGCCGCTGTGGACGAGGTCGATCAACTGCGTGTAGTAGGCTTCGGCCGCCAGCGCGAACTGGTCCCGGCGCAAGGTCGCCGTGAATGTACGTTCATCGGCATCGATCGAAATGTCGATGGCATCCTGGGCCGCCAGCCTGTCGAGCCAGCCTGGCAGCCGCAAGTGCAGTTGCTGCTCGGATGCTGCGCGGTGCAGCGGATCGAAGCGCGTGCTGCGCACCATCGCCTCGCTGATCAGCTGTGCCCAGGCGCCATGCAATGCCTTCTGACCGACGCGCGGCGCAATCTCGACGCGGACGCGGCGCAACAGGCTTGCGCCCTGCATCTGCGTCAGCACGGCCTGGTGCAGGTGGATGTCCAGGTGCAGGACCTTTGCGCGGGCAGGCAGGCCGGCGCAGGCCGCAACCGCGGCGTCGACCACTCCCGCCACCGGCATCACGATGCTCCTGGCGATGCCGAGCGCAATGCCGAGCTGCTGCAGGCGCATGGCGCCCGGCACCGCGAGCACCACCTGCTCGCCGGGCTCGGCGATCGAGTTCCACAGCTGCGCGAGCTGCGCATGCGCGAGATCTGCGTGCGAGAACGCCTGGTCATTAGCCGCCGCCTGCGGATCGGACGAGAGTTCGGCCCAGAAGCGGTCTGTCGCCAGCACGGGTTGCAGCCGCGCCGCGGCAACGGCAGCCTCGCCGACCAGCAGGCCCTGCGGGTCCCGCAGCGCTACACCCGGACTCGAGGCCACGCGCACACCATCCCGCACGGCAATCAGTGCGGCATCCACCAGTTCGAGCCCGATCGTCATCAGCGGACCTGCAGATTCCGCAGCAGGCGGTTATCCAGATAGGTCTCCGCATCCAGCACCAGGCGCTCCTGGGCGAGCTGCAGGTTGTGCAGCAGGAACATCAGGAGCAGCGACAGGAGCAGTGCCACCAGCGTCGAGTTGAAGGCGACGCCGAGGTTTTCGGTGACACCCGAGATGTCGCCGGTCACCGCCTTGTGCGCCTGCGCGAGCGCATTGCCGATACCGCGCACCGTGCCGATGAATCCGATCGCCGGAATCGCCCAGGCGATGTAGCGGACCATCGACAGCTCCGAGTCCAGCCGCTCGGCCTCGGCATGACAGACCGCGTGGCCCGCGTCCGAAACGTCCTGGACATTGCGCGTCGCGCCGAAGCGTGCCAGCGCCGCCTTGGATGCGCGCACGACCAGCGATTGCTGCTGGATGACCGGGATCGATTCCAGCTGGCGCACGTATTCACGCGTGTCCTCGGGCAGGATCCTCATGCCCTCGGGCACGCGCACCGGATCCTGCTCCAGCAATTCCTGTTCCAGGTGAGTCGCGCGTGTCTTGAAGCCGATCATCGCGACCGCCCAGAGCATGAGGATCACGCAGCTTTCCTGCTCCCAGTCCTTCATGATCACGAACAGCGAGCGTTCCGGCACGTAGTTCGGATCCTTGTCCATCTCCTCTTCCTGGACTGCGAGTACTGCGCTCGCATTGGGCCGCACCCAGGCGGACCAGACCACCTGGATCAGGACGATGGCGGCGAGCAGCGAAATCATGCTGAACAGGAATTCTTTCGGATAACGGGTCTTCATGGGATCCTCAAATATCGATCGGGAATGAGACCGGAAAGTCCGCGCGCACTTTCTCGGTCGGGTTGAAACGCGCCGGCGGCGGACCCGCCGGCGTCATGTCGTCCGGCAAGGGCGGCAGCACTTCATCCTCTTCGGCGTCCGCCTCCGCCTGGGCCTTTGCAGCGGCTTCCTTGTCGGCATCCGCGATGTCCGGCCGCTCGGCCGCGGGCAACCGCGGCGTTGCCGGATTCTCCTCCGCCGCAGGCGCCGCCGGTGGCGGCGCCTGCGATTTCGGGGGCTCGATGGCGAGCGCTGCGGCGGTCAGCAATGCGGCGAACAGCAGGATGGAATGGCGCATCTGATTATTCCGCGTAGCGCGCGATTCGGAAGCCGAGATCCGGGCGAGCGGCGCTTCCCGAATCCCGCGCGGCCACGCGCAAGTCCGGGATCTTGCCGGTCAACCAGCCTGCGCCTCGAATCACATGATTTTCTCCGGCGCGCGGACCCACGGGATCCGTCGACATGTGTTCCGGCCCGACCACGTAGATGGAATAGCGGTCGGTCGTCCATTCGAAGACATTGCTGCCCAGGTCGTAGATACCGAGCGGATTGGCCGGGAAACTGCCGACCGGCGCGGTGACACGGAAGCTATCGTTGTAGCCGGTGATCGTGATCGGCGTCAGGTAAATCGCCGAGACGTCGCCCCAGTTGCCCGATTTCGCGGGCACCGGCAGGCCGTCGCCCCAGGGATACTTGCGGGTCGCCTGCCTGCCGTCGTAACGCGCCGCGAATTCCCATTCCGCTTCGGTCGGCATGCGGTATCCGGTGGTCACCGGTTCAACCAGTTCGAGGCGGTCGCCGCGGCGCTCGTAGGCCGGCGGCAGCTTGTCGCGATTGGATAGCCAGTTGCAGAACGCGACCGCATCCTGCCAGCTCACGCGCACGGCGGGCTGCCGGTCGAGATCGAGCGTCTCATCCTTGAAGATGCCGGACAGGTGCTCGGC
>JAOUGR010000096.1 GCA_029857655.1 Gammaproteobacteria bacterium
CGACGACCCGCGCACCTGGACACCCCAACATGGAGTACCGCACGACAGGATGTTCGAAAGGGGCAACATACAAGTGAAGCTGAACATCGCCGTCGTATTGCCATAGTGTGATCTCTAGGCGAATCGGGGGCTGCGAAACAACGTATTTATGTGATGTTTCATACTCCGCCACCTCGGGTGCAACACCAAGAGCACTGAGAAAATCGAGTGGCTCCCAAACGAGCTGCGGCATACACGGACCTAATATCCGCAGTAAACGGCGCGCGCCGCTCTCGCGCGCGTCCGGTGCACTGCGCTGTTATGCGGCATGTCGGATGAACTCGCGTTTGGCTGGGATGCCATTGACGACCAACGCCCACCCCCCATCGCGAAGAGCTTCGTAACTTCGGAAGGCGCACGGGACACCGCTGGCCTTCAAGACGCTGGGGCCATCCATGAGGTGGAAGTGAAGATGGGGCGCGGTAGAGTTTCCCGAATGGCCGACATCTGCAATGTGGTCACCACCCGTCACCTGCTCGCCTTCTTCCACGCGAATCGATCCTGTTCGCGCATGAGCGACAAGTGCGTAGACGTCGGCCCCCTGCATCGCAAGGACGAGATGGTTGCCGAGAACGGTTTGCAGTGCGTTGGGTCGGTCCTCGCGAAAAGTGAGGGCGTTCTTGAGGACCACGCCAAGATCGCGGACGGGATGCAGATACTCGCGCTCTGGCCACCCGTCTCGGGCCACAACGACGGTCCCGCTAAACGGTGCATGAATGGGGGCCCCCCATGCATAGAACGTTTCGAGCGGCGCGCCGAGGATGACGTAGCGCCAGATCGACCCTCGGCACAACATCCAGCCAGGCCTGTCACCATCTATCCGCACGAAATCGTACGCGTAACGCTGACCCAGTTGATCAGTCCCGTGGCTGGGAACACGCTCCGCGGGAGTGTGGTACGCAACCCATTCACCCCGCAGCGGGAAGTCCACGATCACAGTGGCTCGCTCACCCATATGTCGTGCCTCGCCGCCGAGCCAGGTGTCATGCCGCATAACGTCCACAGCCACCGGCGCGCGCAGGCCAGGATCGTTTGCTAGGCTCGGCGCCTGTGCGCGCGTCCGTGTGGGCTGTGCTGTTAAGCGGCAACGTAGAAGCCCCAGACATTCGGTGAGAGCTCTCCTGCGGCAAACATAATGCGTTTCGGGGCGCTCCGAAGTTCATAGACAACGAAATAGCGCATGTGCTCGCTAGGGTATTGCGGGTGTGGCAACTCAAGCGGTTCATTGAGCGACGTCCACTCGTGGTCCCACAAATTTACACCTTCCACCTCGATCGGCTGCCCTTCCGCGACGACTCCTAACGGCTTCCAGGCGCCCATGCTTGCTTGCCGCCTAACGTTCCCAGCCACCGGCGCGCGCCCCAACGACCTCTGCAGGCGGCGGCACGTCGCGCGCGTCCGCGTGGGGCGTGCTGTTAGGAGGCACGCTACACATACTCGCACTCGGCTGGGCGAGGAGCCCCGAGCCCGCCCGCGGCGACTGCCTTCCGGACCTTCTCGACACAACCCGGGCCCATGGATCTCATTAGAGGGGTTAGGCCTCATGCGACTGCTTAACCTTCAAGAGAGGTAGTGAGGGAGAAGGAGAACTCCGGAGCAAGGCGCAGCTTGAAGAGCTGCTCAACCGGACCCCTCGAAACATGGCCAATTAGCAGTTGGGTTCCGGCGCTCGACTCTAGATCGAGAGACACGACATGACGTAGAGCGACGTCCAAGTGAATAGCTCCGCCTTTAACATGCTCCACGGCAAACTGGCCCTCACCCGGCAAGATGGTGCACGTTGTTCTGCCGGCTGGCCCGACATGCGTAAAGCGGATTCGGTCGTAGAACCAGTCGCCCCCCTTGCCATCTTCTGTTACCCCGGCAACACCGAAGAAGGATTGAAGGTCCGATGGGTCTGGGCAGCGGTTCATGGGGCCTAACGTTCGCGTTGAGCGGCGCGCCGCTCTTTGGTGCGTCCGCTCTCGAACGCGCGTTTAGGCGACGATGTATTACGCGCTGACAAGTTTGATAACAAGGTAAATCACAGCTACGACAAGGAGCACCACGCCAATTCGGCGCAGCAACAGAAGTTTCTTCGGGTCGGGGGTCACACGGGATCCAATAAACATCGACTGCGGCCACATGAGCAACACGAAGCCGATAATCCCTGGGATCGCAACGTCAATAAAAGACATCAGTCAATCTCCTCCATCGCCTAACGCCTGAGCTCAGCGGCCGGACGACAGCGGCGCGAAGCGCCGCTGTTGGACGGTCCGCTGGAGCGACGGGTTGGGCAGCGCACCCGTGTCAGTGGCATGGCTCATACCGTGGCCCCGAAGAACTCCAGTGTACGCTGCCAGGCAGTCCTTGCGGCCTTGGCCTGAAAGGCCTCCTCGCGATCTCGCTCAAAGAACCAGTGCCCGGTTCCGGGATAGGTATGGAACGTGGCTGAGACGCCCGAGGTTTGTAGGGCGTTGATTAGTTTTCTCTTCGCTGCAGCGGAGACCCATTTGTCATTCTCGGCGAAGTGGCACAGAAAAGCTGACTCAGTTTGCGTGAAGTCCCCGCTTCTCGCCGCGTAGAAGGTCACCGTCCCGGCGATGGGCAATTCGGGTCGCTGCGACAGCCAGAAGGCCCAATGCCCACCCATCGAGCACCCGAGTACCGCGATCTTCGGCGCACTGATGTCCTCATGTGCGGCGAGGTATTCGATTTCTCGGATAAGGAGCTTGTATACGGGTTCTTTTCGCCGAGCCGTAGCTCGCTTTCGCAGTCGCTCCGCGTCTGCGATCGTTGTCGCGACACCTTCGCCCTGGTAAAGGTCCGGCGCCAAGGCGACAAAGCCATGTGAGGCTAGGCGCTTGCAGAGGTCCCGGAAAAACGCGTTGAGTCCCCACCAGGAATGCAGGACCAACACCCCTCGCCCGGAGCTCTCTCTCGGGATCGCGAGGAAGTGTTCCTGCGCTTCCATTCACAGCCCCACGCTACTGCGCTGCCCAACGTCGTGCTGTGCGGCCGGCCAATGGCGACCGCGGTGGAATTGGCAGGGCACTCGCGGCCGGTCCGCACCGGCTACGGGTTAGGCGTCTCACACGCGTCGCCCTACGATAACGAGATCACGTTCAAGGCTGTCCAGTGCCGCAACTTTCGGCAGCGCGCCCCAGCGCTCGAAACCGAACTTGGCGAAAAGCGCGAGGCTGGGTGCATTGTGACCAAAGATGAACCCAAGCAGCGTGTCAACTTTTAGAGACGGTGCGTGCCTTAACGCCTCGGCGACCAAGTACGTGCCGCGGCCTTGCTTTCGATGTGCCTCATGGACGTAGACGCTTATCTCAGCGGTCTTGTCGTACGCGGGGCGTCCGTAGAAGGACGAAAAGCTCAGCCACGCGGCAACGTGTCCATCTACCTCGACGACCCAAAGCGGCCGACGGTCAGGCCTGTGCTCGTTAAACCATGGGATTCGGCTTTCGACTGACACCGGTTCAGTGTCGGCGGTGACCAAGCGGGACGGTATCGTTGAGTTGTAAATCTCGACGATATGCGGCAGGTCGTCCCGCTTCGCGATTCTGTGCGCAGTTGCCAGCACGCGTTCCATGTGAGACGCCTAACGCTCAGCTTAACCGGCGCAAAACGCGTGCAGCGAGTTTTGCGTCCGTGTTGAAGCTGTTGTTAGGCGTTTCGTTCATTGTTACTGGGTGGTGGCATCGGGGTAGTAGATGTTGATGGCGCATCAGGGAGTAAGTCGGGAAACCAGATGCGTGCGGCCCCCTTGCCAAAGTGGTGCTCAGCGGGGTCACCGGAACGCAGAAGCCCAGCGACGTAGCCTCGAAACTGTTCCAGCGGCTCACCGCGAGAAACCAACTCGCCGATGAGTAAATGTGAGATGAAATGCTCGCGCTGTAGCCGCTCCTTGAGCCTGGGGACGCTACACCGCTTCAGGTCATAACGCATCCATGCCCAGCTCGCCACCCAAGGCAGGTTGCCAACGAGTACGCCCGCAACAACGCCCACTAGGACACCGAGAATCGCGGCTGGCCAACCAAATGCGTCGTACCCGTAGCGCCCGCCGACGACTGCCCCCGTTACGGCGCCAACCAACTTGAGAAGGTCAAATAGAGTGAACATTGGGAAAACGCGCAGAAACGCCTAACGTCCGCGTTGAGGCGCGCGCGGCTTCATGCGCGTCGCCTCCAACGCGTTGTTAGCGTGCTAGCTGCGCCGTCGCCAGTAGCCGGGACGCCTGCGCTGGTGGGCGACCGCGACGATGACGATGGCGTCGGGATCTTGGCGGTACACGATCGAGTAGGGAAACCGCGCGACGAGCACTCGGCGGCGCTTCGGTCCGACCGCTGAGCCTGCGTCGGGGTACTCGCGGAGGAGAGCGATGGTTCGCTCGACCTCAGCCGCAAATGACCTTCCAAGCCCCGCCATCCGCGATTCGTAGAAGAGCGCCGCCTCTTCAAGTTCCGCATCCGCGTCCGGATGAAACGTGTAGCGAATCACCCCAGACGGCGACGTAGGCGGGCAAACACCTCATCCCCGGGGACAAGTTGTACTTGGCCGCGGTCGATCTGGTCGATACGGCGCTCAATCTCCAGCCGCCAGGCCTCTTCCACGTCTGGATCCCCTGGACCATCGAGCGACGCGATGAGGGAAAGGGCGAGCTCCGCGCGCTCGGCATCAGGCAGTTGAGCGGCCTTTTGCTTCAGTTCGAATAGCGTGTTGCCCATGGGTACCTCACGTCGAACACTGACAGTCGATTATACGTTGCCGCTCTCCAGGCTTTGTCTAGCACACTAACGTCCGCGTTAACCGGCGCGCGACGCTTTATCGCGCGTCCGTGTTGAACGCGCTGTTAGAGGTCGCTTCGCGTGGTGCTCGGCATATGCATCAAGCAACCGGCGGATCATGCGTTGATATTGCGTATTGTGCTTCCGGGCCTCGTCCTTGAAGAAAGCCACGCTGCGCTTGCTCAAGGAGATCGTGACCTTTACCCCCTCGTCCCGGAAAACAAGGTCCTCCGGCCGCGGAAGAAAGTCAGGGACGACCTCGAGGTCTCCGAGGGGTTCGTCGGTGTAGCGGATTTTCTCGCTCATAGATTCGCTTTCCTTTGCGCCAGTATCCAGCTCCGAAGATGCGGATCACCTCGCTGCGGTAGGTGAAGCGCACGGTAAGGATTCCATCCCCGACCCGGCCAAAACAGTAGTACCGCTTCTCGCTGGAGCTATGTGAGAGGTCTTCGGCAATGACGCGCTTTGGATCAGCAAAGGCGAACTGCGCCATTGCGAAGGCCACCCCGTGCTTCTCTTGGTTCTCCTGGTCCTTGCCTGGATCCCATTCGAACCGTGCCTTCGCCATCGGCGCAGGGTAGCATGGATATGGCGGAACAGCCATACGATGATATGGCCATCGTTGTCGCTGCTAGCGACCCCTAACGTGCGGCGATAAGCTGCAGGCGCCGCAGGCGACTGTCAGCTTCATCGTCTTGTTAGACGCCCCACCGGCACGGAGAGCAGGAAGCGTCTCGGGGGCCAACTGTGGTCGAACCGATCTGCCCAGGCCCTTGCCATCGTCTGCTCTCCATCCCTTCCTCATTCCTGGCGGTCCCCCACCACCCGGAGAACTCTGGGAACCACCTTGAATGGGATGGCGCCAGCGGTGATCTGGCTCACTGCCCCCGCGAGGAACAAGCCCGGCTCCGGGGCGTGAAAGAGCCACGTCCCGGTGGACCCGGTGTGTCCCACGACCTGCGGCACTGGCCGAAAGGGCGCGAGAAAGCGCGGGAGCCGGAAGCGCATGACCCCGAGGCCGTACTCGATCGGCCAGCCCGGCTGCCGGAGGGCGGCGCGGTCCAGCGGCAAAGCGAACCGGCGCCACCGCGCCCGCATGCGCCGCCAGGTGCCGGGATCCCGAAAGAGACGGCCGCCCACGACGGCCCTCAAGAACCGAATGAGATCTTCGCAGGTCGAGTTCATGTCACCGATCGAGGCCAGGAAGCTGGGAAACCGGGCGACCTCCTCACCGGCGTAAAGTGCGGCTACGTGGGGCTCCGGACCGCTCCCCCGCGGGTGGCCCGGAAGCCAGGTGTCCTCGAGCCTCAGGGGATCCAGAATCAGATCTCTCAGGACCTGGAAGAAGGGCGCGCCGCGACGAGCCTCGATCATCCCGACGAGAAGCTGGTAGTTCGTGTCCGAGTACCGGGTGCGGACTCGCCGCGCGTCCAGAGGCTGCGGCTCAAAGTGGGGCGCAAGCCTCTCGCGGACCCATCGTGCCGTGTCCTCCAGTGACCACGCCCTATCGCCGTCCGCCACCAGGATCTCCACCAGGCTGCGTCGGTCGGCTCCCTCGTGCCGCCGCGGCGCCGGGTAGTCTTCGATGAAGTCCGCCAGCCCCGACGTGTGGCCCAGAAGGTGCTCCACAGTGATCCGGTCGGTCCGGTCTGCGCCGTCGAGCACGTGGAGCCGGTTCGTGACGGAGGCTGCAAGCCGGTCCACGAGGCGATCCTCGAGCGCCAACTCTCCTTCCTCCACCATCCGCAGCACGATCGAGGCGATAAAGAGCTTGGTGATGCTCGCGATAAACCAGGGAGTCGTCGGCAGCATGGGCGCGCCGTCCGGAGACATCGAGCCCCGGGCACCGGCCCACCCGAACGCCCCATCCCCGGAGACGACCGACAGCACGGCGGAGTGGATCTCCTTCCGCTCGATGAGCCCGTCGAGCAGGGCCTCCAGGCGCCTGACGATCCGCGTCTCGTTCATTTACGTCTAACGTGGCGCTCTGCGGCGGGCCGGTTGCAAGGACGCCTGATGCAGCGCCGCTTCGGCGGCCCGTCCGCAGCAGCAGCGGGTTAGCCGATCAGCTTGTCGTACTCGGCGTGCGGTCCGATCCAGAACCAGATGATGCCGTCCGCTGCTTCCACGCCCACCGCGCGATAGTGGATGCCAACGCGCGCCGAGTAGAAACGCCCCACCTTCTTGAAGTGAAGCGAGGGGTGCCGGGGATCGCGTTTGAGTTGTTCGAAACAGCGGTCGGCAAGACGTTGGACTGCAACTGGCGGCGAGCGATAGCTTTGCCAGAACTCCGGCGAGGCTTGGTGATTCAAAGCTTCGTGGTTTGGCCGGTGGCATGGGCTTTCAACGCCTGATCGGCGAGAGCGTCAAGCTTGCCGGCGCGAACATCGGCCTCGAACTGACGATCCCACGCTTCGGCGTCAAACGCGGCGAACCACTCCCGCAGCTCCGTCATTTCCTCGGGAGACAGGTCCTTGATTTCGCGCTCGATCTTCTCAACCT
>JAOUGR010000441.1 GCA_029857655.1 Gammaproteobacteria bacterium
GAGGGGCCCGGAATAGCTCCTGCTGGTGGCAATGTGAGGCAGTTCAGCCTGTCAGACCGGAAATTCCAGGAGCTGGTTCACAAGCTCGGCCAGCCCGGGGCGGTCCCGCCTGCTCGCTTCGCCACGGCCGTCGAATATGGCCTCCAGTTCCGCCAGCGCCTGGTCGAAATCCCGGTTGACGACGACAAAGTCGAATTCGTGCCAATGTGACATCTCGCTGACCGACTCGGCAAGCCTGCGCGCGATAGCCGCCGGGCTGTCGGTAGCGCGCTTTCGGAGCCTTTGCTCGAGTTCGGCCCGCGAAGGCGGCAGGATGAACACCTGGATCGCCTCGGGCAGGCGCCTGCGCACCTGGTTCGCGCCCTGCCAGTCGATCTCGAGTATCAGGTCACGGCCTTCGGCGAGAGCCGATTCGACCGTGGCCCGGCGCGTGCCGTATAAATTGCCGAACACGTCGGCATGCTCGATGAATGCGCCGGCCTGGATCAGCCGCTCGAATTCCGTGCGACTCACAAAATGATAGTCGCGCCCTTCCTGCTCGTGCGAACGGGCCGCACGCGTCGTGCAGGAGACGGAAAACGACAAATCCGGCCGCCGCTCCAGCAACGCGCGCATCAGGCTCGTCTTGCCGGCGCCGGAGGGCGCCGCGATGACGTACAGATGACCACGGTTCGCCACGACGGATTCCTTAACGCTTGTCGAGCCAGCTCTGGGGCGTCGGGAACGCGGCGGCCTCTTCCTTGAGCCACTCGCGCAGCGCGCAGACCATCGGCATGTCGGAATACGAGGGCGGGCAGACGAACCAGTAGCGGAATCGCGACGGGACAATGGTCTTGCTGGCCAGCATCAGGCGGCCGGCCTGCAGGTCATGCGCGGCGATCGACCAGCGTGCGGGCGCGTAACCGAGCCCTTCAATGACTGCCGAAAGCACGCTGACCGAATCGTCGATGATCGTCGGGCCTGCGGGCCAGGGCGTCGGGGCCGCGCTCTTCTCGAAGCGCGACCAGGGCTCGTCCTTGGCTTGCAGCATGGGAATGCCTTTGAGGGTTTCGCGATCATCGATCGAGCCGTGACGCTTGTAGAGATCGGGTGAAGCAATGACGACCAGCCATTCATCCATCAGTTTTTCGTAGTCGAGTCCGGGCGCCTGGGCCTCGCCGAGCCGCACGGCCGCATGGAAATCGCTGCGCGTGAAATCGACGGCTTCGCGCGAGGTGTGCCAGTCCACCTGCAGGTCGGGGAACTTCGTGTGCAGGCGATGCAGGCGCGGGGTCATCCATTTCTGCATCAGCGACGACAACGTGCTTACATTGATGGTTCCGCTCGCACGCATCATCCGCATCTCGCGCAGCGCCACGACCAGGGAGTCAAGCCCGGCGCGGATACCCGGCAGCAGGCGCGCGCCTTCGGGCGTCAACTCGACCTTGCGGCCGCTCCTGCGCAGCACGGGCACCTGCAGGTAATCCTCGAGCACCTTGATCTGCTGGCTGACTGCGGCCGGCGTCACATTCAGGGCCTCCGCAGCCTCGGCAAAACTCAGCCGCGACGCCACGGCCTCGAAGACGCGCAGCGCGTTCAGCGGCAATCGGCCATAGGCGGAAGCGACCAGAAGTTTCCCTTAACCGAGCTTGAGTTAATGCGTTTGTTCGAAAAACACCCTCATTGCAAAGTCTAGCCCGAACAGGGACGGATGGGCGCGGTGCCCACTCCGCCCGAACCAAGGAGAAAGGTCATGAACGGGCGTTTGCAGGGTTTTCTGACATTCCTGGACCTGATGGCCGAGGGCAGCCGGCGCCAGGCGGACCTGATCGCGGGCGGGGGCTTCAACCCGAAGCCGGAACTTCAGTTGGTCGCGGTGCCAAGGGAACGCAAGATTCCCTTAAGTCGTCATCAGATATCGCGTTTGTTCGAGGCGCCCCGGAAGTCCAGAGTCTCGATCGAACACTGACAAGGCATCTGGTCCATCTACAAACGGAATCACAGGAGAAAGACATGAACAGGTATTCGACGATTCGAAACACGGGTCTGGCGGCGGTACTGGTGGCTACCCTTGCCGGTGTGGTGAGCAACGGGCTGGCGCTCGACCAGAAGGTTGTCTATGAGCGCGACGTGCTGAGCTCGTCCGCCGTCGTGACGCTCCCCGAGGTGATCGTCGTCGCCAAGCGCATCGAGTCATGAGTCCCGAATGTCGTGCCGGGTCGCAGGCTCGCAGTTATTGCCTGATCGTCGTGCCGCTGCTCCCTCCCCTCCAGCGCGCGCGCAATGACTGCGAACCTGCGACCCGGCACTGA
>JAOUGR010000442.1 GCA_029857655.1 Gammaproteobacteria bacterium
TCAGCACCGAGACCAGAACCGCGAACAGGATCGAGGCCTGCTGGCCGTTGACGAACAACAGGGCCGCGGCGCCGAGCACCAGCACGGCGGACAGCGGCGCGCCGATCCAGATCAGGGCGGAGAGCTTGCCGAGCCGCGAGTGGAAACCGAGCGCGGGGACCAGCATGGCGATCGCCAGCAGCAAGCCGTTCCAGCCGGCCGCGGAAGGCTTGAGCACGCGGCCTTCGCGCAGCATTTCGACCGCCATCGCCGTCACCACCACGCCCTGCGTGCGCCCCATCGGCGTTTGCACATAGTCGCCCAGCCGCATCGCAGAGCTGCCCACGACCACGATCTTGCCCCTGACGCGCGCGGCGACGTGCGCATATTTCGGCCGGTCGAGCGCGGCCAGCACCACCTCGTAGAAGGGCACGATCTGCAGGCCCTCCGGCCGCGCGGGAAAGCGCAGCACGGCTTCGCTCGACGCATTCACCGGCCATGCGCGTTCGCCGACGCGGATGCGCCCGGCCGAAAATTCGACGCGCGGCTTTGCGCCGCGCGCATGAAGCGCGGCCAGCGGCAGCGCCGGCAGCACCGCGTCCTGGACCCCGTGCAGCAGCGGCATCCGCCGCACCACGCCGTCGACCGGATCGGGCAGCAGGGTCACCACGCCCACGCCGACGCCGGCGCCCCCTGGCGCCAACTCGACGACGGGCAGCGTGATATCGGGCCAGTACCGGCGCGGCACCTCCGGCGCGGCCGGCCACGCAAGCGCGGCGATCCGCTCGCCATGGCCGCGCGAGCGCTCGATCAGCTGCGGCAGGGCGGCCGCGGCGAGCGCCACCGGCTGGCCCTGCAGCGACGCGCCGAATTCCGCATCCCCCTCGCGCGCCTCGGAAAACAGGACGTCGTAGACCACCGCCTGCGCGCCCGCGCGCGCGAGAAATTCACCCACCACGGCGTAGATCTGGCGCGCATAGGGCCAGGCGCCCAGCTGGGATTCGAGCGCGGTCATCGAATCCTCGTCCACGTCGACCACCGCGACGCCGTCGAACCTGTCGGCGGGCGCGAGCGTGCGCATGAATGCATCCCCCAGCCACAGATCGGCGCGCTCGTAGAGCGAAGTCTGCGAAATCGCCAGCGCCAGCACCACGCCCAGTCCCATGCTGGTCGCGTAGCGCCGCAGGCGATCGCGCAGCGCGCCGCCTTGTGCCGGGGCGCCTGCAGAAAGATTGCCGGCGCTAGTCACGCACGACTGCCGATTCGCGACCGCCGACGCATTCGCATCTCGCCGGCGCGGCAAAATCGGGCACACTTGCGGCTCGCAACCGGGATCATCCGATGACCGAACCGATCGATATCGCCATTAGCCGCAAGCTGCGCCCGTTGATGCCGAAGTTCCTCGCCGTGCGCAGCGAGGAACTCGCGAAGATGAAGGCGGCGCTCGCCGCCGGCGACATTGCCTCCCTGGAGCGCCACGGCCACACGCTGTACGGCACGGCGAGCAGTTACGGCTTTTCCAGGCTGGGAGAGATCGGCAAGGGCATCGAGGCGGCGGCCCAGGCGGGCGAAGCAACCGCGCTCGCGCGCCTCGTGGCGGAACTGGAAGACCATCTGGCCCGGGCGCGGATCCGCTACGTGTGAGCCACGCCGGCGAACCTGGCCCGCGCGCGTCGCCGGGATTGCCACCGGCGCAGGTTTCAATTACAGCTGGCGCTGCAGGGCGTGCCTCCGCCGCCCGCACCGGTCGCGGCGGTGATCGTGGTGGTAGTCGCCAGCGGCGGCAGATCTAGGCTGTCGACGCTCGATGTTGCATCCTGCGGCAATGTCGCGGCGGAAGCGTCGGCCGTCGTGGTGGTCGAGTCCGGCGCAGCGGGCGTTGACGCCGACGTGGTGGTCGATTCCACGCTGCCCGGCGTCGCAAGCGTGATGACGGTGTGCTGGTTGCGCTGCGGGAACACATAGGTCTGCATGTAATCGAGCTGCTCCATGATCTGCATGCCTTCAGGGGCAAGCCTGAGCTGGGTGGAGATCTGCTCCGCGCTGCCCTGCCGGACGGCGCCGTTGGCCTGAACAAAGGCGCCCTCGCCGGACGCCAGCGTGATTCCCTGCCCGGTCGGCAGCGTCAGGGACACACGGCCCTGGGTGACGGTGACCACGGTCGCCGCGCCCTGCACCACCACGCCGGCATCGGCGGCATTGCCGCCCTCGGGATTGGCCGCGCCGACCAGCGTGCCGGTGCCGACCTGGATGCGGATCAGCTTCGGGTCGAACTCCCCGATCGAGCCCATGACGCGGCGCAGGCTG
>JAOUGR010000443.1 GCA_029857655.1 Gammaproteobacteria bacterium
CGAAGCCAGATCGCCGAGACGCTGGTACCCACCGGCGCAAAACTTGAAATAGACGATCCAGCCCGCGAGGACTTCGTTGCCCACCGCCGCGAGGTCGGCGTGCTGATGGGTGACTTCGGCGGCGCCAACGTGATCACCGCCTATGGCGCCTATGCGTTCAATGCCCACCTGTCAGGCGAACTCGCGCTGTCGCACCTGCTCGGCAGCTTCTCTGACGGCCAGATCGCTGCGATCGGCGTGACGCACGTATTCGTTCCCGAATGGCGCATCCAGCCCTTCGCATCGATGGGCACGGGAGTGATCCACGTGGAGCCAAAATCCACGGTGGCTCTGTCGCCCCCGCGCACGGACCAGCTGGCGTATATAGGCGTTGGCGTGCGCGCCTACCTCGCGCGACGGTTCATACTGAGGGCCGAATACAAGGACTACGTGGTCTTCACGGACCGCGATTCGAACGAGGAAGCCTACGAATGGAAAATTGGATTCGCATTCTTTTTCTGACAGCGGTCCTGGGGATGACCGGCTGTGCGTGGATGCCATGGCGCGACAAGGCTGCCACTGACGGGACGTCGCAGAGCGACCGTGCCCGTGAATCCACGACCCAGTCGACCGGCACAAACGCTCCCGGAAGCGACGAGAATCAGGTTGTGATCGAGCCGCAGGTAGTGCGGCGTGACATCAAGCCCGCCCGCATCGATACGGAAAACTGGGAGGGCGGCGCTTATGTCGGGTCGCTGTCGGTCGAGGATTTCGAAGTCAACGTGGTATACGGCGCCCGGCTCGCCTACCACATCAACGAGGATTTCTTTGCCGAAGGAATCGTCGGCTTCAGCGATGCCGGATTGTCCAGTTTCGAGCGTCTTTCGGGTTCCTCGCCGCTATTGACCGACAGTGAGAGGCAGTTCACTTACTACAGCCTCGGCTTCGGCTGGAATGCACTACCGGGTGAGGTTTTCCTGGGTGGCAGGCGCGCCCTCAACAGCGCCATCTACCTGACGCTCGGCGCCGGCAGCACGCATTTTGCCGGCGGAGACCGGTTCACGGTCACGATGGGCGCCGGTGCGAGGGTGCTGGTCAAGGACTGGCTCGCCGCACACCTGGACATTCGTGACCACGTGATGGAGATCGACGTCCTGGGCAAGAACAAGACCGCCCACAATTTTGAAGCGACGCTGTCGCTGACGGCGTTCTTCTGAGGTCGACGCCGATGCGATACACCGCAAGACTGCATCTCACACTGCTGCTGACGGGGCTGCTCGCCCTTTCATGGCCGGTGCTCGCGGTCGATGGCGCCGCGCCCGCGCCGGAATTCAGCCTTGCCAGCCGCGCCGGCGGTCAGATGTCGCTTTCCGGCCTGCGCGGCCAGGTCGTCATGATCAATTTCTGGGCCAGCTGGTGCGGACCCTGCCGCCAGGAGTTCCCGGCGCTCGACGAAATGTACCGGAAGTACAAGCCGATGGGATTCGCGATACTCGGCATCAACGTCGAGAGCGAGAAGGCGGACGCCGAGCGCTTCCTCGGCATGCGCCCGGTCAGCTTCCCGATCCTGTTCGATCCGGACAACCGCGTGAGCAACAGTTACGGCGTGAGTTCCATGCCGACGACCGTGCTGGTCGACCGCAAGGGCCAGATACGCTGGCTGCACCGCGCGTACAAGCCTGGTGACGAGGCGGAATACATCGCACAGATCCGCGCGATGCTGCGGGAGCCCTCGTGAGCTTCCAGCGCTTGCTGTTCGCAGCGCTGGCGTTGCTGGCTTTTTCAGGCTGCTCGCGCATCGAACCGTGGGTCAAGCCCTACGAGCGCGAGAACCTCGCCGATCCCATCATGGCCTGGGAACGCGACCCGGTTGCCTCCTCCTACATGCGCCACGTCTACGAGTCGCGCGAGGGTGCCCGCGGCGCCGCGGGCGCAAGCGGCGGCGGTTGCGGATGCAACTGACCCCGACAGGCGGCCTTCTTGCCACGCTGGTCGCTGGCTGGCTGCTCTGCCCGGCGCCGGCGGACGCCGGCGTGCTGCCGGAAGATCGCGCCGACGTGATGTACCACTATTACGACGGCGGCGGCGTCGAGATCGACGGTCCGTCGGTGCTGGTGCGCAAGAAATTCGCCGAGAAATACGCGGTCAACGCAAGTTACTACGTCGACATGGTGTCCTCGGCCTCGATCGACGTCGTGACCACGGCCAGCGCCTATTCAGAAGAGCGCACCCAGTACGGCTTTGGCGTCGAGTACCTGCGCGGCAAGGTCACCTACGCGGCCAGCTTCAGCAACAGCAAGGAAAAT
>JAOUGR010000098.1 GCA_029857655.1 Gammaproteobacteria bacterium
TCCAGTCGGGGCGGTTTCGCCTGCCGCCCGAAGGCCTGTTCGGCGGCCAGCCTGGTGCGCTCGCACTCTTCCTCGTCAATGGCAAGCCAGGCGATCCTTATGGACTCACTCGCCTGCAGCCCGGTGACACCCTGGTCATGGACGCGGCCGGCGGCGGCGGTTTTGGTGATCCACGCGAGCGCGACCCGGCGCTGCTAGCACGCGACCTGCGCGAGGGCAAGGTGAGCCCCGCGAGTGCGCGGCGCGACTATGGCGCAGCGAAATCGCCCCGGGAATCCTGATCAGGGAATCTGGTGGCGCGCCGAGGCGGCACGAAGTCCGTATTGACGGCGGCTTGGGAGACTCAAGCGCGTGCGCCGTGTTTGCCCGCGTCCCAGCCGGTCGGGCCCAGCGTGCGGCCGGCGACACGGGCAGCGCGCTCCTCGAGGTCGGTCGCCATGGTGTCGTTCCAGCGGTTCAGATAGCCAAAGAGCGCGATGGTGGCGACGATTTCGACTTGCTCGCCGTCATCGAAGTAGCTGGCCAGATCCAAGAAATCCTGCGGGCCGGCCTCATTTGGAACAATCGCCGCTTTCAGTGCCAGGCGCAGCGCCGCGCGTTCGGCATCACTGAAAAGCTCGCTGGTCTCGAACTCCCATACCGCGGCGATCTTTGCATCGGAGGCGTGGTAGATGCTGGACAGGTTCGCCATGTGCGCCTGGCAGTAGCGGCAGCCGGCGGCCTGGCTGGCGATGAGGCTGACGAGCATCTTGAGTTCTTCGGGCACCGTGCCTTCGTACAGCACCGCCCGGTTCAGGTCCATGAAGGCCCTGGCGATCGCGGGCCGGCGCGACATCGTGAGGATGCTGTTGGGTACGAAACCTCGAGTGCTCGCGTAGTGGTCGAACCGTTCGCGAAACTCGGGAACGGCTTCTCTGGGAAGCGGAGCGACGTGTGCCATGAATTTGACTCCTCCACTGGCCGGCGCCGTGCCTGTGAGACGCGCGGACCGGCTGCCATGGAACCACCTGTCGGCGGGCCGGGCAACTCGAAGCGACCATGATCAAGCCCGCCCACACCCTGGAAATTCCGCCAGTCCGCGTGGCAAGGACAGGTCCTTCGCGGGGCCTTTCTCATGCAGAGAACCTGCGACAGTCGTATCGACGGCGACGGGAGACAATACCTGCGGATTGTCTCGCCAGCCGTTCGCACCCATAATTCCACGCCACGCGCGCCGCTGCTTTAACGAGGCAGCAGTTACGCGGCATCGGCGGGAACCGCCGCCGTAAGACTGGAGTCAGGCATGTTCGCGAACGTCCAGGACGTGTTCAAGTACATCCGCGGTGAGGGCATCGAGCAGGTCGAGCTCAAGGTCGTGGACCTGCAAGGGCGCTGGCGGCGCATGACCTACTCGGCCGCCACCATCAGCGAGCGCGTGTTCAGCGAGGGCACAGGCATCTCGCTGTCGCCATACCCTGGCTTCCGCACGGTCGAGCAGGGCGACATGAAAGTGCGTCCCGACGTCGGTACCGGCTTCATCGATCCCTTTCACGCCCGCCCCACGCTGGCCTTCATCTGCGACATGCTGGACAACCAGGGCGGGCGCTACCCCCGCGATCCGCGCTACGTATGTCAGAAGGCCGAGCAGCACCTGGCCTCACTCAGGCTGGGTGGTCACGCGCTGTTCATGCCCGAACTCGAGTTCTACGTGCTCGACGGGGCAAGCTACAGGACCAGCCCCGGCGAATCCTTCTTCAGCGTGCAATCGCATGGGCTGGGCTGGGGCGACGCCGAGAATGCGCTATATCGTTCTACGGGCTTCGAGAAGATAGGCCAGGCCGACGCGCCGCTGGATCGCCACACCAGGCTGCGCGAGCTCATGGTCAAGCGCATCGAAGACGCGGGCATCAAGGTCAAGTACCACCATCACGAGTTGGGAACGCCAGGACAGGTCGAGATCGAGCTGCTGTTCGACACGCCGGTGCGCACCGCGGACTCGATACTGCTGATGAAGTACCTGATCAAGAACACCGCCCTCGAGCTGGGCAAGATCGTGACCTTCATGCCGAAGCCCTTTCACGGGCACGCGGGCAGCGGCATGCACTTTCACCAGTACCTGAGCACGGGCGAGAAATCACTGTTCTTCGGCGAAAGCTATGGCGGACTCAGCCAGCTGGCCCTGCAGTACTTGAGCGGCCTGCTGGTGCATACGCCGGCCCTCATGGGCCTGGGGAACGCCAGCACCAATTCTTACCGGCGCTTTGCCCCCAACCTGGCGGCTCCAGTGAAGTTGTTCTTCGGGCTCAGCAACCGGTCAAGCGCGGTGCGCATTCCAGCCTATGCGGTCAACCAGCGCGAGGCCCGGGTCGAGTACCGCATGCCGGATGCCACGGCCAATCCCTACCTGATCGTCGCGGCCCAGCTCATGGCCGGGCTCGAAGGCGTGCAAAAGAAGATGGACCCAAGCGCTCTCGGCTTTGGCCCCATCGACGTCGATGCTTACGCCCTGCCCGCCGAGGAGCAGGCCAAGCTGAAGGGCTTGCCTATGCGCTTCGACGACGCCCTTCGCGCACTTGAAGGCGACCGTGCGTTCCTGACTGCAGGGGGTGTGTTCGTCGATGAGCTCATCGACAGCTACCTCAAGATGAAGCGCACCATGGAGCTGGACCAGGTGCACGTGCGGCCCCATCCCTTCGAGTACGAGCTGTACTTCGATCTGTAGGCACGGGCTGGCCGGCGCCCCGCTGATCGTGCTCGTCGCCATCGGCCAAAACCTGCTGCCCGGCGATCGCGCGCAGAGGGGCCTTATCTCATTGAGGGGACCGGCGACAGCCAAATCGACGGTCAGTCTTCCATCAGGAAACTGCGCAGCTGCTCGCTGCGGCTCGGGTGCCTGAGTTTCCTTAGCGCCTTGGCCTCTATCTGCCGGATGCGCTCGCGCGTTACGTCGAACTGCTTGCCGACTTCTTCGAGCGTGTGATCGGTGGTGAGATCGATGCCGAAGCGCATGCGCAGCACCTTCGCTTCGCGCGGCGTCAGCTGGCTCAATACGCCGTGCACGGTCTCGCGCAGCGACTCGACGGTCGCGGAATCCAGCGGGCTTTCTGCCATGGCGTCCTCGATGAAGTCGCCCAGGTGCGAGTCCTCGTCGTCGCCGATCGGCGTTTCCATCGAGATCGGTTCCTTGGCGATCTTCAGCACCTTGCGGACCTTGTCCTCGGGCATTTCCATGCGCTCGGCCAGCTCATCCGGTGTCGGCTCGCGGCCCATTTCCTGCAGCATCTGCCGCGAGATGCGGTTCAGCTTGTTGATGGTCTCGATCATGTGCACCGGGATGCGGATGGTGCGCGCCTGGTCTGCGATCGAGCGCGTGATGGCCTGGCGGATCCACCAGGTCGCGTAGGTCGAAAACTTGTAGCCGCGACGGTATTCGAACTTGTCGACGGCCTTCATCAGGCCGATGTTGCCTTCCTGGATCAGGTCCAGGAACTGCAGGCCGCGATTGGTGTACTTCTTCGCGATCGAGATCACGAGGCGCAGGTTGGCCTCGACCATCTCTTTCTTTGCGCGCCGCGCCATTGCCTCGCCGGTCGCGATGTCGCGATTGACGGACTTCAACTCCTGGATCGAGCGTGTCAGGCGCTTTTCTAGGGCTTTGAGGTCGTGCTGCCGGCGCGTGACTTCTTCCTTGAGCCGGCCGAGCGCAGCCGAATGCTTGCGCTTGGCGCGGATGTGCTTGTCGATCCAGCGCGTGTTGGTCTCGTTCTTCGGGAAGGTCGCGATGAAATCCTTGCGCGGCATGCCGGCCTGGCGCACGCAGATCGTCATGATCTCGCGCTCGAGGCGGCGCACCTCGTCCACGTGGCTGCGCAGGTTCGCCACCAGCGCATCGAACATGCGCGGCGCGAGCTTCAGTTCCATGAACTGGCCCGACAGTTTCTTGCGGGCGCGCACGATCTTGGGTTCCTTGGCGCCGCGTGCGGTCGCCAGGCCCTTGGCGATCTGGTTGTGCAGGCGGCCGATCGCGGCGAAGCGCCGCGCGGTTTCTTCCGGGTCCGGTCCGGTGTCTACGACTTCTTCGTCTTCGTCGGAATTCTCGTCCTCTTCCTCGTCATCGGACTTGGGTTCTTCCTTCTTGACGATGGTCTTTGGATTGTGCGGCTGCGCGATTTCATCCGGCGCATTCGGATCGAGGAAGCCGACGATGATGTCGGTCAGGCGGCCCTGGCCGGCCTTGACCGGCTCATAGGTACCGAGCAGGAAATCGTAGGTCGGCGGGTAATAGGCGAGAGCGGAGCGCACCTGGTCGAGGCCTTCCTCGATGCGCTTGGCAATGCGGATTTCGCCTTCGCGCGTCAGCAGCTCGACCGTGCCCATCTCGCGCATGTACATGCGCACCGGATCGGTCGTGCGGCCGAACTCCGAATCGGCGATGGCGAGCGCGGCAGCGGCTTCTTCGACGGCCTCTTCATCGGGAGCGGAGGCGTCGGTCAGCAGCAAGGCCTCGGCGTCAGGTGCTTTTTCATACACCGTGATGCCCATGTCGTTGATCGTGTTGACGATGTCTTCGATCTGCTCCGGATCGACGATTTCCGGTGGCAGGTGGTCGTTGACCTCGGCGTAGGTCAGGTAGCCCTGTTCCTTGCCGCGCGCGATCAACAGCTTCAGCTGCGACTGGCGGTCTTCAGGAATGATCGGGAGCTTTTTCTCGCTCACTGGATGGGTCACCTAGGTATGGGGCGGGCAAAAAGAGCCGCGCATTATACAGTCAGGGCGGTCTGCCGTCTCTCAAGGCCGGTCCGGGTCAGGCGCCCGCCGAGCCGCTGCGCTCGCCCAGAAGTCGTTGAAATTCCTGTTGTTCTTCGCTCGTGAGCTTGCGCTCCCGTGAAACTGCGATCAGCTCGTTCAGGCGCTTGTCCGGGCCGAATTCCGCCGCCATGCGCTTGAGCGCCATTACCAGGTCGCGACCTGCGGCCCGTCCGTCGCGAACCAGCGATTCCTCGGCGGCGAGCTCGGCGAGCCTTGCGCCTTCCGGGCGCTCTCTCCAGCGTTCGATCAGCTGCGCCGTGCTGAGTTCCGGCGTGGCCTTGGCCATCTCCAGCAGCTCGAGCAGCACAGAAAAGCCCTTGTAGTCACCCTGCAGGAAAGCCGGCGGTTCCGTGACCGCGCGCGCGGCCGATGGATGGTGCAGGAGCAGCATGATGGCCTGGGTCAGCAAGGGGTGGCGCCCTGCCGAGACCGGCGTCCGGCCTGGCGCAGGCCTGCGACCGCGCGGCTTTTCCGGCCGCCCTTTCAGCAATTCGGCAAGACGCCCGGCCGGCATACGGACTTCCTGGGCGAGGCGCTCCAGCAGCAACTCCTGATAAACGCCGGCCGGAACGCGCGCGAGCAGCGGCCGCACGAGTTCGGCAAGGCGCGCGCGGCCATCGAGATTCGCCAGGTCCGCCTGCGCCGCCAGTTGTGTCACCAGGAATTCCGACAGCGGCTGCGCCGTGGCGAGACGCGCCTCGAAGGCTTCCGGACCTTCTTCGCCGACCAGCGTGTCCGGGTCATGGCCATCGGGCAGGAACAGGAAGCGCAGCTGCCGGCCGTCGCGCGCGTGCTCGAGCGCATTCTCGAGAGCCCGCCAGGCCGCCGCGCGGCCGGCGCGATCGCCGTCGAAGCAGAACACGAGTTCGCTGGTCACTCGGAACAGCCGGTTCAGGTGCTCAGGTGTAGTCGCCGTGCCGAGTGTCGCAACGGCATACGCGATGCCCGATTGCGCCAGCCGCGCGACATCGACATAGCCCTCGACCACCAGCAGCCGCTCGATCTTGCGCAGGGCCTGGCGCGCCTCGTACAGGCCGTAGAGTTCGCGACCCTTGTGGAATAGCGCTGTCTCGGGCGAGTTCAGGTACTTCGGCTCGCCCTCGTCGATGATCCGGCCGCCAAAGGCGATCACCCGCCCGCGCGCGTCGCGGATCGGGAACATCACGCGGTCGCGAAAGCGGTCGTAGAAACCAGATTCCCCCTTGCCGCTGCGCTCGATGACGAGACCGGCATCGGCCAGCAGGCGTTCGCGTTCTGCGCTGCCGCCGAAGCGCTTCAGCACGGCGTCCCAGGAATTCGGCGCGTAGCCGATCGCAAACTTGACGCAGGTCTCGGGTGTGATCTCGCGGTCGGCCAGGTATTTCTTGGCGCGCGCGGATTCGCGGAGCGTGTCGCGATAGAACTGCGAGACCTGCGCCAGCAGTTCGTAGAGATCCTCGCCCGGCCGCGCGCGCGTGCCGCGCCCGTCATCCTCGCGTGGAACTTCCAGCCCGAGCCTTGAGGCGAGTTCGTCCACCGCATCCGGGAATGGCAGCTTGTCGTGCTCCATCAGGAAGCCGAGCGCCGTGCCATGCGCACCGCAGCCGAAGCAGTGGTAGAACTGCTTCTCGGGACTGACCCAGAATGACGGCGTTTTTTCGGCGTGGAAGGGGCAGCAGGCCTTCCATTCGCGGCCCGCGCGCTTCAACTGGACGCGGCCGCCAACCAGTTCGACGATGTCGGTACGGGCGAGCAGCTCGTCGATGAAGGGCTGTGGAATCCGGCCGGCCATGCGACAAGATACCGTAGTTAGCGGCGCTGGCCCGCGCTCAGGCCGGCAGCATTTCGCCAGCGGACCAGCCGCTGCGGCGCAGCCGGTCGAGCAGGGCCAGGACTGCCGTTCGGCCCGCGAGCGAGTGCAGCGGCAGGACCAGCACGTCGCCGGGGCGCGCCCAGGCAAGCGCCGCGCGCGCGCCAGCCAGTTCGTCCGCCTGCTCGCGTATCAGCGAATCCGCCAGGCCAGCCTTCTGGAGCGCCCGGCGCAGTATTGCCGGCACTTCGCCTTCGCCGCGGCCGCGCCGATAGCCCGCGAGTTCCTTGACGACGACGAGATCCGGCTGCGCCGCGACTGCGACCTGCGCCAGCTGCTCCATGTCGGCATCCACGCGATTACCGGCCTGGCCGAGCAGGAGCGCTAGCCGCCCGCCGCGCATGCTGCCGGCCAGCTCGAGCAGGCCCGCCAATGCCGCCGGGTTGTGCGCGAAGTCAACAAGCAGGTGCAGGCCACCCAGCTCGTATTGCATCAGCCGGCCTGGGTTGTCCATCGGATCGGCGCCGAAGCGCGCGAACACTGCGGCAATTGCCGCGGGCGCGATGCCGAGCGTGAAAGCGGCGAGTGCCGCGGCAGCAAGATTGGCGATGTTGAAGGCCGACAAGCCGCCGGCTGTCAGCGGCAGCGACGCGATGGCGCCGAGATCGTGCTCGTCTGCTGCGACCGAGAGCAACAGCCGCCCA